>CAZFAJ010000028.1:0-31382 GCA_964517005.1 uncultured Balneolaceae bacterium
TTGTTGTGCCGCCACTGCTTGACGGTTCCGTTATTCCTGTTCAGGCTGAACATTAAACAACCCTGATTATACTGATCTTCTTCCAGGAAATAAGCGGATTATTCAGCGGGATTGCACTGGCGGTTGATCCAGCCGGTAAACTATTACAAATGCCGGTATCCATGCTGGAAGGTTCGCCGTTTGGTACCACCCATTCACAAAACAGAGATGAAGTAGCCGGCCATAAAAAATAGAAACAATGTATTATTGCTTCAACGATAACACTACCTCAGCTAAACGGGATTCAAATGTTTGTACAACCGAGCTGGTATCTTCTACGATTCCGATATCTGTATTAATTTGAAATGCTATAGCAACACCGTAATCTTTGTAGTAACGCAGGCTGGAAGTATATCCCGGTATCCATCCTCCATGCCCATAAACTGTACCGTAAGGTCCATTCTGATATATAGCGATCCCCATTCCGTATTGAATATCTGGTGCGGCAGGATCGATAGGTTTGGATTTGAGCAGTAAATCCAGAGCTGCTTTTGACAAAGCTTTCCCATCAAAAAGAGACGCTCCCCAATGTGCTAAATCATTTGAAGTGCTTACCAATCCTCCTCCGGTCCACTCAATTCCCGGATGCCAAACCATCATTCCTTCAGAAGTTGTCGTTTTTCGGGGAAATTTGAATGCATTCTCTGCTGCGTAGCCGGAGGCCAATCCCGGAAGAATGCGGGTATTGGAGGGGCTCGTTAATTTTAGATTGAGAGGAGTCAGAAATAGCTCCTCAATAATCTCGTAATACTCCCGGCCGGTTGATTCTTCAATTATCATACCGGCGAGTATAAACCCTGTATCGGTATACGCCCATCCTTCATCGACGTCAAATAATGGTGGTTGATCCAATACAAACTGAATCAGTGAGTCCGGAGAAAATGGAAGATCTTGTTCACACCACTGCCAGGAGACTTGTGACGCAAACTCGTCCATGTAAACGTGATTTGGAAGACCTGATCGATGGGTGAGCAAGTGCCGCAGCGTGATATGGTTATGATTCGGAATCCGATGAAACCATGGACGGTCTCCCAGCCATCGCTCGATCGGGATGTCCAAGTCTAGCACACCCTTTTCTGCTAATGTAGCAGCAGTTGCCCCGACAAACGTCTTTCCAATACTGGCAGCCAGCATGCGAGACCCGGAGTTCATTCGAGTGCCGGTTTCAACATCGGAAAATCCCATGGCTGCGACTCCGGATCTACCATCCGCCCATACATACGCGGCAGTCGCACCGGGCAGGCCATAGCTAATACAAAGAGAATCTAATGTTGTTCTGAAAGCGTCTGTACGATTTACGCTATCAGGATTAACCTGTGATGCTTCAATATATCCCGACTGTTTATTCAGCGTATACACAGCCAGAATGAAAATACTCGAAATAAGTAAAAGTAATATTTCTCGAAGTGTGCGGGGAGCTTTCAATCGAACTCCGGTTTCATTTAGGTAATTCATGATTATTCAAGGTTTGTTCTGATTGAGTGTTTAATCATTGCTTTATTTTTCCGCTATAGTTTGCATTATTTTATCTATCAGTTGGCGTTGCCAGTTTCGGGGGTGATATAGGTGATGCAGTTTTTACGTTCTCAATCACATCACCTTCGGATTTTTCAGATGAAAGTATAGTTGTCACACCGCCGTTCTTACGGAACATAGTTTCCCTATTAAGCCAAATTACCAAAATTGCAGCAGCAACAAATGGAATGGTGTCGTAGGGTTGGGCGTCCGGCCATAGTGGGTTAATAACCTGCAAGTGAAACAGCATCGGAAGCAGAATACTACCGCGTGACGCATTGAAAAGGGCAGTTGCTATGATGCTAAGCGCAATGGTACCGATAAAAAAATCAGAAAAAGACCATGCGCTTTGCGGGGTTCCGCTCAACAGGAAAGCGGGTAGATGCCAAAATCCCCATATTATACCAATTATGAGCCCCGCCCAAAGTGGGGACATTTTACGCTGTAACAGGGGTAGAGCAAATCCTCTCCATCCTATTTCCTCAACAGGTCCTTTAATAGCAAACAAGGCGAGGGCTCCAATGTAGACCCCTAGTGATGAAATTGGGATCATCTCCCTCATTGGAAGCCCCTTAACGATGGCTCCAATGTAAAAGAGAGCTGGAATACCCAGAAGTAAAAAAGCATACCATAAAACAGGCGCACGCCATATAAATAGGCGACTGAGGAACCTTCGTATACCATTTAGTCGTGTCTTAAACAGTACAATCACAAGTGCAGCAACTGCAGGACCATATGTTGCCAGATAGAACAATGGATGCTCACCTGTTAATTCACCGAAAGTAGCAGCCATTGATTCCGGCAAAAAGATGTAGAGAGCAATAATTCCCCAAGTTAAACCAAAGGTAATGATCAGAAAGGGAATGAAAGTTGAAATTGTAAATGAATGAGTGTCTGGGTTGGTTGAGTTTTTCATTTTTAATGCCTCGAAAATGTTAAAGTTATGGTGTGAAATATTTTATTTCGTATATGCCGTATAAAACAGACTAGCTACATGAAGCTATTCCAGATTATACTTTATTCATCTCTTAGCGGTGATAGACCTCCAATCGTAAACTTCCAGCGCAAAAAACCTGTCTGATCAGGCTCAAATTTTATAACTTCATCTCTGGCATCAGTTATTTGCATTTGACGGTACAAGGATATTCCGGACTCAATATTGAGATTTAGCCATGGAGTCAGATACACAATAACTGATGGTCCCAGAACTGTATCAAAGTAATCTGAGTATGGTTTGTTTAAAGGAACCGTTCCTACTTCTGTTATGTGGTGGCGATCACCCAAAGACCTTAGTTGTAAACCGATTTCAAGGCGTCGAGATGGAATGACCCATGCCTCCACGCTGGAAGGCAGCAATATACTCCCACGCCAAGCCGGTCCTCCGGACCAAAGTGAGGCCTGATAATCGAATTGAAGTAAAGGAATGGGAAATGGAGCACCGAAGTTTGTTGTGTAGGCCGCACCAAATCCGAATACTGAGTGCTCATTCAGTTGACGACTGGCAAGAAAAGCACCTTCAATTGCAAGATCTTCACCAGCCAGTTTTTCTTCCAGTCCTGACTTTAGCGCTGGAGTTACTTGAGCCAGTAGAGACCATCGATCTGACATCTGTCTTAGGGCTATGATATTAAGATCAATGATATACGCATCAGTGGGTCGTGGCAATTCTTTTGTCCAATTTTCATGTCTGAACTCGATCCGCTGAAACCCAGGCTGGATATCCAGAAACATTTGTCCACCCTGAAGAAGGACTGGATAGGATAATCGGATGAATCGGGTGTCTGTCCTGACTTTGAGATCGTTCAATGACTGGGAATATGTTTCATCAATATCTAAATTTGAAACTGACATCGAAGGCCAGGTCTCATGCCCGAAAGATAAGCCAGGACTTAGTTGAGCAAGTACCGGCTGATTGACTAAAAGTAGATAGCCAACTAAGAATATACCAATCACCTTCTTAATGTCCGGTCTTTCAGTATCTCTGGATGCTGAATAAAGAATACTCACAATTGGAAAATGAAAGTTTTTTATCCGTTTCATGAATGTATGTTTTATAGGTTTGAGTTATTTCATCCAATCCTTGAAATTAATCCAAATGACCACAGCCATAACTGCAAAACTTATCACTACCAGTATTGTAAAAACCAGTCTTTCGACAACTTTAGCGGCCTTAAATTTGGATTTTTTTCTCATGGGATTGTTTGTTTCAATGAAAGATGAGGTTATTACAGTCATTCATCGTCCAATCCTATATGGAGGGACATTAATTTTGGTCCAAATGGGTAGGCTTGGACCTATTTAGGAAGCCGGTAAGCAAAACATTAGCAGGATATATCCGGGAATGATAATTGAGAACATGAATTTTCAGATGCAAACAATGTATGCCAAATTACTTGACCCGGTTATAGCGAAGTGAAAATATCAAGATCAGATTACCCTGTTCATGTGTCAGATATCTTTCGGCCATTCAAATACTGAGTGGGAGTTTTACCAATTAATTTTTTAAAAACTTGATTAAACGAAGATTTGGAGTTGAACCCGGAATCGTAAGCAATAGCGAGTATGCTGTAATTACTATTCTCCGGTAAAAGAGCTCTCTTTTTAAATTCCTCAACACGGTACTCATTTATATAATCATAAAAATTTTTTTCTTCATGCTGATTGATGACTTGGGATAGGTAGTTAGGTGAAATATCGAGATAGCCGGCGAGTGTTTTTAGCGAAAGCTTAGGTTCCAGATACGGTTTTTGGGATTGCATAATTTCAGTAAGATGCTGATGATAATACAAAGCATCTTCTTCTTTTAAGCCGGAATGTTTGTATTCGCCCGTACTATGTTGAACTAAAAGTTGATCTGGCTTTTTATTGGCAGAAAAAATTCCTTGATGTATTATTCCCGAATAGCCCAGATAAAAGATGAATACAATAATTAAGGAATAGAAAATTATGTCGGTATTAAAGCCAAAATCTAATTCCATCCATTCTTGTAAAACAGCAAATATTATAGCAACGACAAAAATAAATCCAATCCCCCAGATAAAGTGTTTAAGCCAGTTTAAATCAATCGATTTTCGATAAGCAAAATTATGTTTGGTAATATCCTGGTATCGATTTAACAATCGGTAAGAAGCGACAGTATAGCCAATCCATGAAATAAGGAAAACCACTACAGAAAAAGTGATAAACCCTGAGTAATTATCTACCAATCCGTGGTTTACCATCAATTTCTGTTCTGCAGAATAAAAAAAGAAAAACGGGACCAGGTATAAGTAAAAGCCTACAAAAGGCATGAAATGAAGATAATTTTTCCATGTAAAACGTTGATCATCACCTAAAGAAAACCGGACATAGAGATAAAGAAATGGTCCGTGTAGTAAAGGGAGGGGATGGTGAACTCCGGCTAAACTGGGATAGATTTCCCAGTATCCTTGTGAATGAATGAAGTAGCTAAAGAGATGTATTCCGAAAATAAACATCCAAAACATAAGGATTTTATCAGGTATAGTTTTTTCCGGCTTAGCTAACAGTAAAAACTGAAGAAAAAAGCACAAGAATATCCCTATGGTAAAGACAGTGCTCATTTTAAAGAATTGTAATCTATACCTATTATTATTTATTCAAATTACACAAATTTCATCTTTTTTACTATAAGCTGGCTCAATTGACATTAAAATCATAACTGTCCAAAGCGATTAACTATCTTGCAAATGTAGACTTTTTTGTATGTGTAGGACATACTTCATCATGAGTGATAGATCAGAATGGAATGGATTTGTTTTTGTAGTTTTGGTATTAGAAAAAAAGAGATTACAATATTGGTAATCCGGTTGACCTGATCTTGGCTGTTTCACTTTGTAAGATGTCCCGTGAATTCCTGATGACTACGTTGACCTATGTGATGAACGACAGCTTTTGGCCTATCCTCGCCCTTACTGCTGTCGCCATTTCCCAGGTTTTAATATTTACGGTCTGCAGTGATGCTAAATTCGGCACAATCGCCAATATTTTTTGTACTGCTGGCGGCGATCACTGCAATTGGTCATATTTCGATTAGCAACATGGTTGAAAATGAACAGATTGATATGCTTGAGCAGGTGAATCCTCCTTCAGACGGTATAATAACCGGTGAAAATTTTAGTCATTTGCTACCTATTGTACAAGCATGGCTGAGGAATTCCGGAGTCCCCGGAAAACCGGATGTGACGTTTGCACGGCTGAATAGACGAGGAGGAAAATCTCCCATGAACTGGGACAAGTTCCAGAATACGATCCTGAAACATCATTCGCTAAAACAACCACGGATTATACATAGTTATCCTTAGCGAATCCACACTCGGAGGAACCGTATGCGGGAAATCCGCTCGTACGGGTCTGTGAGGTAGCGGGCAAGTAACAGCCGCTCTATCCGGAAGTATTTGTTTAGCGACCTGACAGCGTGGTCTGGTGCTTTTCCGTCCCGAGGCTTCGGGACTGTCAGCGTCGAATGGGGACTGGCTTTGGCTTGAAACCCGTGTCAAATAAAAAAAGGAGCTTCCGGTCAGAGAAACTCCTTTAGATTTAGCAATCTATAGCTTGAGAGCTATGAGTAAAATTTTAAAAGAAAACCCGGATTTTTAATCCATAATTTTCCGCAGAAAAGCGGGTTGATCTGTGTCACTTTTATCAATGCGTTCTTCACGGTTGTTTAAAAGTGTGTTACTGCTTGCCTCACGCCGTCCTTCTCTGCTTCTGTTTTGATCTTCTTCTTCCTGCTGTTGTCCCAGTTTTGTATATTTCACTTCCCGCCGTAGGTGAGTGGGAACATCCAGGTTTTTCAGATTTTTTTCGCCTTTATAAAAATTCTCATTCGACCGGGAATATTTATGCACGTCGCTTGCTTTGGGCAGGGCGAATGATTTAGGTTTTTGTTCGGCTTCAGCGGGTTTGTTTGGTGCTACCCGTGCTTTTTTCCGGTCATTGCTCAGGTCAAATCCGGTTGCTATCACTGTTACGCGAAGCTCTTCGTCAAACGATTCATCCAAAACCGTTCCAAGTATAATTTCGGCATCATCACCGGCTTCCTGCTGTATTATACTTGTTGCAGTTGTGGTTTCTCTCATACCAAGATTTGAACCTGCAGAGATATTGACAAGAACGTTTCTTGCACCCCGTATACTCACGCCATCGAGTAATGGAGAATTTATGGCTTCTCTTGCAGCAATTTCCGCGCGGTCGGGCCCGCTTGCCGTAGATGATCCCATAATAGCGGCGCCGCCATCAATCATGGTTGTGCGAACATCTGCAAAGTCAAGGTTAATCAAACCAGGCATCAGAATCAGGTCTGATATTCCGCGGGTTGCATTGTAGAGAACTTCATTTGCCATTTCGAACGCTTGCATCAGGGATGTGTTTTCATCACCAAGATCCAGAAGCCCTTCATTGGGTATGACAATAACAGTGTCGCAATTTTTCTTCAGTTCGGTTATGCCTTCAAGGGCATACTTCATTCTGATTTTGCCCTCACACTGAAAAGGTGTTGTAACCACACCAACTGTTAAAATGCCTTTACGTTTGGCTATTCCTGCAACTACAGGAGCTCCACCCGTGCCGGTTCCGCCACCCATACCTGCAGTGATAAATATCATGTCAGCACCATCTACAGCCTCGTCCAGCTCATGTCGGTTTTCCTCTACGGCTTCACGGCCAATTTCCGGGCGTGCACCGGCACCAAGGCCATTTGTCAGGTTTGTTCCAACCTGAAGTGCAATATTTGCATGACTGTTTTTCAAAGCCTGCGCATCTGTGTTGAGTGCGATATACTCAACGCTGTCAAGCCCTTTGTTAATCATATTATTCACAGCATTGCCGCCTCCGCCGCCAATGCCAATGACCTTTATTTTTGCGTTATCCTGACCATTTTCGTCAAAACTAAATCGTGATGTTAATTCTGCCATAATAAACTCCTAATTTTAGATTGCTATGTATCAATTCTGTAGATTGCGATGTTTTGGTTTTCCTTTTTCCGGGCTTTGTTGCCCGGAGGTGGTTTCTGTTTAAAGTTCTTTAAACCAGCTTTTCATTCTTGTGGTTATGTTTTCGATTACTTTCTCTACTCCCGATCCTTTAGCGGAAGAAGGTACCATTACCGGATTATTTGAATTACCGGTTCTGAGTGCGTGAAGAACAAGGCCAACCCCTGTGGCATAAATCGGACTGTTCACTTCATCGGTCAGTCCGCCTGTCAAACCCAGGGGATGTCCGATTTTTGCATCCATTCCAAGAACTTCATTGGCAAGCGGGCAAATATTCTGTATAAGTGATCCGCCGCCCGAAAGAACAATACCGGCACTGAGTGAGTCGGCATAACCGCTTCGTTTAATCTCAATGGCTACGATTTCGAGTATCTCTTCCATACGCGCCTGTATAATTTTGGCCAGGATACTTTTTGTAATTTCTTTCGGTGGCCGTCCTGCAATTCCGGGTACGGTGATGACTTCATCATCTTCAATCAAGTCTACAAAACACTCACCATGCTTGTGCTTTAGCTTTTCAGCCTGATCATCCAGTACACTCAGTCCAACCCGGATATCATCAGAGACTTTCTTGCCTGCAATTGCGATTACTGCAGTATGCCTGATCGTGTTATCCTGAAAAACAGCCAGATCGGTTGTGCCGCCACCGATATCGACCAGCACCACGCCAGCCTCTTTCTCTTCATCATCCAGTACGGCGTACGACGAAGCAAGAGGTTCCAGAATAATATCAGCAACCTGAAAGCCTGCCCGTTCTACACATCTGTAAATATTTTTGGCTGCGGAGACGAGTCCGGTGATTATATGTACCTCCGCTTCCATCCGCATACCGCTCATTCCAACCGGATCGCTGATTCCATCCTGTCCGTCAACAACAAATTCCTGTGGTATGACGTGGATAATTTGCTGATCGGGAGGCAGCATGATTCGCTGGCAGTCTTCCAGAAGACGTTCAACATCATGTATGGTAATCTCCTTGTCTTTGTTATTAATCGTGATTACGCCCTTGCTGCGGATACTCCTGATATGGTCGCCGGCGATCCCGACATTTACGGAGTTCACTTCAATGCCCGATGCCAGCTGTGCCTGTTCCACAGCAGTTCTGATTGCATTTACGGTTTTGTCGATGTTTACCACAACTCCGCGGTTTAATCCGTCACTTGGAGCTCTGCCTACACCAAGAATATGTATTCTGTCCTGATTGTCAATGGATGCAACAACAGCACAAATTTTTGTTGAACCGATGTCCAAACCAACAACAATACGTTCGTTTTCATTATTCATACTCAGTTCCTGTATTGATTTAATTGCTAAATTTCATTTGATTTTTCATGTGTCACAATTTGATTCAGGAATCGAAGATCCACGCTTTCGAATGCTCCGATGCCTTTTTCTTTTATAATTTCTGTATAAAATTTTTCCCAGTGCCTTATTTTGGAATAAAAATTTTCTTTTCCGAAAAGCAATTTCACTCCATTCTCATAAGTGAGGGCAACCACGCCTTCCCGGTTATTCCAGGCAACTTCACTGATTGTAATCCAGCTCAGGTCACTGCCTGAGGCTTCGATCAGAAAATCACGCACATTTTCAAATGCTGAACCAGCCAGGGTATCACGTAAAGGAGATACAGGGAAACCGTACAACAGCGGCACATCCACTGCTTTCTCCACGATTAAAGGCAATTTGATGCCATCTTCATCAACATACGATTGCTGATTTGTTTCGATTAATCTTGCAATTGGTTCACGTTCTGTCACTGTAATTGTCAAATTTCCGGTTGCGCCTTTACTGATGGCACTGCTCTTCACATATGGAAGCGAGTTAACTGAATTTATCAGCCCTGCGTAATCAACACTGTCGGAATGTATGCCCACCGGAGAGTCGAAAGTTTTTTTCAATTGTTCGCTGCTTGTAAAATAATTTCCTTCAAACCTGACATCCGAAATCACAGAATTTTTTTCCAGATAAAAACCGGCAATTACAGCAATTCCCATGATCAGCAAAACCACTGCCATCAGTGTTTTGAGCCTGTGAGAAGAACCCGGTTTTCCGTTTTTATATGTATTGTCTGATCTCAATTTTCAGCCTGTTTCTCTAATTGGGTTACAAATTTTTCGCAATACCTGTAGATATCTCCGGCACCCATCGTAATGATGATATCACCCGGCTGGCTGATCTCTTCAAGTTTAGGCGGAAGCTGATTTTTGTCTTCCACATAGTGTACATCACGGTGGCCGTACTTTTTTGCTGTATCAGCAATCAATTTTCCGTTGACGCCTTCAATGGGTTCTTCACGGGATGGATAAACATCCGTTACCACCAAAACTTCAGCATCAAAAAAGGACAGCCCGAATTCCTGGTACATCTTCTGTGTGCGGGAGTAAAGATGAGGCTGAAAGACGGCAACGATTCTCTTTTCATTCCATCCGTTTCGTGCGGCAGAAATGGAAGCCTGTACCTCCGTCGGGTGATGTGCATAATCGTCAACCACAAGAATGTCATTAATTTCAGCCTTTTTCTGAAACCTCCGGTACACACCCTGAAATCGTTCAAGGCCTGTTTCAATATTTTCAAATGACATGCCAAGCTCGAGCCCGACTGCCACAGCAGCCAGTGAATTTTTTACATTATGGTCTCCCGGAGCACGTAATCGAATTTCTCCAAGAATTTTATCTTCATAAAGAACTGTGAAGTTACTGTAAAACCCTTCTTTCTTTATGTTAATAGCCCTGACCTGAGCCTGTGGTGTAAATCCATAGCTGATGGTACGGCGTTCTATTTCGGGTAAAATGCTTCGGACGGCAGGATCATCCAGGCAAACCACTACCACCCCGTAAAACGGAACTTTGTTTGCAAACTGGATAAATGCATTTTTAACATCATCAAGATCTTTGTAAATATCGAGATGCTCAGCTTCAATGTTCGTAATAACGGCCATAGAAGGGGAGAGTCTCAGAAAAGTACGGTCGAACTCATCGGCTTCAACAATGATAATATCTCCGGAACCCACAACGGCATTGGTCTTGTCAAAACTGTGAACCCTGCCGCCAACAATAATCGTCGGATCAAATGCGCCATCCTGAATCACGTGCCCGGTCATTGTGGTTGTAGTGGTTTTTCCATGAGTTCCGGCTATACCGATGCCATATTTCATACGCATCAGCTCAGCGAGCATTTCGGCTCTTTTTATAACCGGAATCTGACGGTCAAGCGCCGTTTTTGTTTCTATATTTTCCGAAGCTTTTACGGCACTCGTGTAGACGACTACATCAGCGCCCTCAATATTTTTTTCGTCATGTCCTTCATATACGGTAGCACCCAGCTCCTGAAGCCGTTCAGTTGTTTCACCCAAACTATTATCAGACCCGGTAACCTTATAATTTCGCTGAAGAAGAATTTCAGCGATACCACTCATACCGATCCCGCCAATGCCCACCATATGAATATGGCGTGTACGGCCGAATACGGGTTGTGTCTGAATTTTTTTGTTACCCATTATCAATCAGTTAATCTTTTTGAATATTTCTTTCACTTTCTTCTGACCTCAAAAATTCCAGAATATCGCCTGCAATCTTTTCAGCTGCATCAGGTGTTGCAAGTTTTGATGCCGATCTGCTCATTTCCGCAAGTTTTGACTCATCGAAGATCAGTTCTTTCACTGTTTCAAATAGTTTACCGGCAATTTCACCGTCTTCGAGCATGTCGGCGGCTCCGTTTGATACCATTGCCCGGGCATTTTTTTTCTGATGATCTCCGGCTACGTGAGGAGATGGTACCAGGACAGAGGGTGTTGCCGTTGTCATTAACTCACTGCAAGAAATTGCACCGGCCCGGCTTACCGCAAGATCTGCAGCGGCATAAGCAGCCGGCATGTCGTCGATATAAGCAAGTAATCTCAGGTTTGTCAGTTTCTCAGTATCAAGGTGTTGCCTGATTTCGCGGAAGTACTTATTTCCGCATTGCCATATAATTTGTATCTGAAGGTCATCATGAAATTTTTGAGCCCATGAGAGCATTGCGTCATTCATTGATTTAGCTCCGCCGCTGCCTCCGAGCACCAGGAGCGTTTTCTTTTTGTCCGTAAAACGAAAAGTTTCCAGGGCCTCTTTTTTATCAGCTTCGCGAAGTTCTTTACGGACAGGATTCCCGGAAACCCTTATGTTGTCGTGATTGAAATATTCAGACGCTTCCTCAAAAGCTGTAAAAATGATACTGGCATGTTTGGCAAGCAATCGATTGGTGACTCCGGGAAAACTGTTTTGTTCTTGCAACATAATAGGTATTCCGGCCATAGCGGCAACCCAGCCTGCAGGCCCAGCAGCAAAACCGCCGCACGCAATGAGTACGTCAGGCCGGAAGCGGCGTAAGATGATCAGGCTTTGCACGATACTCACAATTAATTTAAACGGGAAAAGCAGATTTTGAATAGTGAGCCGACGGTGAAACCCGCTGATCCAGATACCTTTTATCGGATAGCCCTCTTTGGGAACAGTGGTCCATTCCATTCTGTCTTTTGTTCCGACAAACAAGATATCTGCTTCAGGAATTTTTTGTGTAATTGCATTTGCAATAGAGATCGCCGGGTACACATGACCACCCGTACCACCGGCTGCCATAAGCACACGAACCGGTCTCATGGCAGCGGTGAGGGTTTCTGTAGATGATATGTTCTTTACAGCGGCAATCATTAACTGTTATAAAAATTTGGTTTTCTATTGCGGTTGTGTTTCGAAATGTTCAGCAGCAGCCCGATCATCAAACCTGTAAACAACATACTTGTGCCGCCATAGCTGACAAAAGGCATGGGCAGTCCGGTTACCGGGAAAAGGCCTGTTGCCACTGCTGCATTTACAAATCCATAAAGTGCAATAATGAGAGTGCATCCTGCTGCAAGCAGTGTACCGAGGATATCTTCAGCTTGCCGGGCTATGATGGCAAATCCGCGGAACAAGATGATCACAAATGCAAGAATCACAGCTGATGCTCCTGCTATACCGTATTCTTCGGTGATAATCGCAAAAATGAAGTCATTATATGGCGCAGGCAGAAAATCACGCTGTGTGCTTTTACCGATACCGACGCCAAAAAATTCACCTTTAGCAATTGCTATATGAGCTTGTTGCGCCTGGTAACCAGAGTCAGATTCGAAATGGTTGTTATTGATTTCTGTGATTTGAGAAATATATTGAGTGACCCGGCTCTGCCGTTCAGCTGAGCTCATAATCAGGGCGGCACTACCGGCCAGACCGATCAGGATCAAGCCCAGAAGATGGACCGTCTTAACCCGGCCAATAAACATCAATAAAAGACAAATACCCATTAAAATAGCTGCAGAACTAAAATCTTCGATAGCAATGAGTGCACAGGTAATCGTTATCCAGATCATGATTGGCAGGAATGAACGCTGCAAGTCTTTCACGTACTCCTGCTTTTCGTACAGTAAAACTGCAATATGGATGATCAGTGCAACAGCTGCAAAAGAAGCCGGCTGAAATGAAAATGAGCCGATCGTGAGAGACCGGCGGGCGCCAAATACCAGGTCACCGTAAATCATTACGGCAATAAGCAGGAGCCAGGAGAAAATCATGGCTATCCTGCTGAACTTTGCTACAAAGTGATAGTTGACTTTTGAGACAATCAGCATTACCAGAAAGGCTATCCCGAGCTTTACGATATGTCCTGTAACAAGCGACCCCGCAGTTGTTCCCCGCGATTCAGCGAAATACGCAATTGATGAATAAACAGCCAATATGCCAAAAATCATCAGCATCACTACCGATATCAGCAATACACGATCACTGCCCTGTTTGGGTGTATCGATATCTTCGGGCGAAGTGCCCATGATCGATGAAAGGTTGCTATTTGGTGAAGTATATATCAATTATTTTGTTGAATCTGATTGATTTAAAGTTCGAGTACTGCCTGTTTAAACTGCCGGCCTCTGTCTTCGTAATTTTCAAACATATCAAAAGACGAGCAGGCCGGGCTTAGTAAAACTATTTCACCGCGCTTGGCTTTTTCACGGGACAGTTTAACGGCGTCTTTAAGTGAATTTGCTTCCAACACATAAGGAACAACATCATGAAGCTGGTTTTTGATTGCTTCCCGTGCTTCGCCGATAGCTATTACGGTGTGAACTTTTTTACGAAGCTGCTCTTTAAGCTGTAAGTAGTCGTTTCCTTTGTCCCGCCCGCCCAGGATCAGAATTATGGGCACATTAAAGCTGTCGAGCGCATACCAGACGGCATTGATGTTGGTGGCTTTGCTGTCGTTAATATATTGCACCCCTCTGAATGTGCGCACAGGTTCGAGCCGGTGTTCAACTCCTTCAAACTTGCTGAGTGCTTCACGAATCCACTCTATTTCTATTTCCGATGCGCGGGCAGCAAGAGCTGTCGCCAGGCCATTATTGAGATTATGCTGGCCGGGCAATTGAATATCTGCAAAAGGCATAAGGGTTTCCTCTGTATTGTCGATTTTTAAGATGATATTTTTTTCTCGTATAAATGCCCCACATTCTACTTCACGTTTATCGGAAAAAGCGAGAAGCCTGGGAGAATCAGATGATTTTTTTAAGGATTCTGCATGATTTCTCAGTACAGGATCTTCAAAATTGTAAATAAAAAAGTTATTGGCATCCTGGTTTTCAGTAATTCGCAGCTTAGATTTACTGTATTTTTTAAAATCCTGATCGTACCGGTCCAAATGATCGGGTGTGATATTTAAAATTACACTGACTGCAGGCCGGAATTGTTCAATATGGTCGAGCTGAAAACTGCTAACCTCGAGGATGGCCATTTTTTCAGGGGATGTTTCATCCACACGGCCGGCAAAAGCTGTACCGATATTACCGGCGAGAACAAACTTTTGACCGGATGTTTCCCATGTATGCGCAAGCCAGTTTGTGACGGTAGTTTTTCCGTTGCTGCCTGTTACAGCCAGAATCGGGCTGGAATTGAACCAGCTTGCGGCCTCTATTTCAGAATATACTTTTTTTCCGGTATTCAGATATTTTTGAATAATCGGGGAAGAATCGGGAACACCAGGGCTCGTAACCAGGAAGTCTCCTTTACCGGATTTATCCGAGTGGCCGTTTTCTTCAAAATCTATCCCGGAATTGATTAGACGTTTTTTTACATATTCAGCTATGGCGCCGTTATCGGTTACAAATACGTCTGAGCCTTTACTCTTCAACAGACATGCCACGGCCACACCGCTTCTGGCGGCTCCGGCAATTACGATATATTTATCTCTAATATCTATCATCGTAGTTTCAGGGTCAGGAGGCTTAAAATTCCAAGGAGAATTGCAACGATCCAGAACCGGACAACAATTTTTGATTCGGGCCAGCCGGCTTTTTCAAAATGATGGTGAATGGGAGTCATTAAAAAGATACGCCTGCCTTCGCCGTGCCTTTTTTTTGTGAATCTGAACCAGCTTGTCTGTACAATAACGGAGAGAGTCTCGACAAAAAATATTCCGCAGATTATTGGTAACAGAAGTTCCTTGTGTATCATAATGGCAAGCGCGCCAAGAGCGCCTCCGAGTGCAAGTGATCCTGTGTCGCCCATAAAAACAGATGCAGGGTGTGTGTTATACCACAAAAAGCCAATACATGCGCCAAAAAGGGAGGCGCTGAAAATGGTTAACTCTCCGGCTCCCGGCAGATATATGATGTCCAGAAAACCGGAGAAATCAACACGGCCTGACACGTAGGCAAAAATGCCAAGAACGATACCAGCAATTGCGGAAGTACCTGATGCAAGGCCGTCAAGTCCATCTGTCAGGTTAGCTGCATTGCTTACGGCTGTGATAATAAAAATGACAACGGGTATGTAAACGATCCAGCCAAGTGATTCACCGAAGATGGCATAGTCAATATTTACATTCTTGAGAAATGGTACCGTCGAAAGGGTATTAAATTCAGAAAAGTCAGGCCACCAGTATAAAACGATGCCCAAAACGAGGCCCACGAAAACCTGGCCCGCAATCTTAAAACGTCCGGCAAGTCCTGACTTGTCTTTCTTTACAACCTTTATGTAATCGTCCATAAAACCGACGATTCCAAGCACAAGCATCACAAAAATAATCATCCAGGTATAGATATTCGACATCTTCATCCAGAGAAGAGCGGGGATCAGTGTGGCCAGCAGAATGATTACCCCGCCCATTGTCGGAGTATTGGTTTTAGAGAGGTGCGAGTCGAGGCCAATGTCATCACGAATTACTTCTCCCAATTGCATTTTTTTCAACCACTGTATAATGCTGCGACCGATCAATAGGCTGATAATAAGGGCTGTTGCTGTGGCAAAGGCAGTCCGTGTTGTGATGAATTCAAAGGCACCAAAACCCGGAGGTTCATACATTCGGTCAAGCCAGTTTATGAGTTCGTATAGCATCAGGCAACCTCCGTGGTTTCAGGTTTCCCGTTGCGTTGTTGCAGGGCAGTCCGCGCAACTTCACGGTCATCAAAGTGATGGCGTTCTCCGTTCACTTCCTGGTAGGTTTCATGTCCCTTACCGGCTATTAGTATGATATCATTGGCAGATGCACCGCGAATCGTCTGAAGAATAGCATCCCTGCGTGAAACAATGACTTCCGGCCTGAAGCCGGCAGAAAAACCTGACAGAATATCTTCAATAATGCTTTCAGGGTTTTCAGAGCGTGGATTATCTGTTGTAACTATCACGCGATCCGCATACTTCCCGGATATTTCTGCCATAACAGGCCGTTTTGACTTGTCGCGGTCTCCGCCGCAGCCAAATATGAGAATCAAATTCTGCCCATCAACTTTTGTATCCCTTACAGTGGATGCCACATTTTCGAGAGCATCAGGTGTATGAGCATAATCAACCAGAATCAAAGGATCTGATTTATTTTCACTTTCATCAATTCGTTCAACACGTTCAAGACGGCCGGGCGCACCTGAACAACTTCTTACCACAGATGCAATTTCATCAGATCTGAATCCTGTGCAGCGGCATAAAAGAAATGCTTCTGCAAGATTATACGCATTAAACATCCCAATCAGCGGAGATACAAGTTTTGTTCCATCAACCTCTATTGAAAGTCCTTCCTGATTCATCTGAATGAGATTACAGGAAATACCTGCTCTGTTTTTAAATGAAAAGAAAAGGATTTCGGCACCGGTCGAGGAAGCCATGTATTCACCGTAGGAGTCATCCGCATTAATTATGGCGCAGGTTTCGGAGCCGAGGCTGTTAAAAAGCAGCTGTTTAGCAGCTGCATAGTTTTTCATCTCTGCGTGATAATCGAGATGATCAAGGCTTAAATTTGTAAAAGCTGCTGCATCAAATTTTATGCCGTTTACGCGTTGCTGATGCAGTGCGTGAGAGGAAACTTCCATTACCAGATGAGTGGATCCTGCATCAACCATCTCTCTCATATCGGATGCAATTTCAACAGGATCTGACGTAGTAAGCCTGCTTTCAGCTTTTTTGTTATTTATCCTTTTTTCCACTGTTCCGAGAAGAGAAGCATTTACAGATAGCTTTTGCAGGATTTGCCATACAAGAGTGGCTACCGTGGTCTTGCCGTTTGTGCCGGTAATCCCGATAATAGTCAGCTCTTCGGCCGGGTTATCCTGCAGAAATTGTGCGAGCGGGCCGATCAGCCTTCGGGTATTTTCAACCTGTACGAAAAGAGCCCCGTTATTTGCTTCGGGAATATCCTCACAAATAACTACAGATGCTCCATTTTGAACAGCCTGTTGAATATAATTGTGTCCGTCTGTAGTTGTGCCCCGGATAGCAATAAAAATATCATGATCCCTGACAGCTCTTGAATCCTGGCACAACACACCCAAAGCATCGGGCTTCGGGCCCTCAAGCTTTATGGGATTGCAAAATTCCAGTAGCTGTTTTGTTGTCATGGATGCTATCGTGTTGCTGTTACATTTGTCAATTGTTCCATTGAGCGTGCTTTACCACGTACCGTTACTGTACGTTCTTTTTTCATCAGGTCGCCGGCTCTTGGAAATTGGGTGTAAATAGTTCCTGATCCAATCTGCTGGATATTGAAGCCGAGGCCGGAAAGGATAAATGCCGCTTTCCTCATATGAAGCCCCCGTAAATCAGGGATTCTTGCATATCCCCCGGGGATGCTGTCACTATCTACGGTTCCCAACTCAATTTTAATCTGAAAGTTTCTGTCATTTTCTATTTTTGTCCCTGCTTCAGGACGTTGGCTGATTACTTTGTTACCACGGCCTGAAATGGAAAAGGGAAGTTCAATTTTTTGCAAAAGTGATTTGGCCTGATCCGGGTCAAGTCCGTTGAAAGATGGAACATGCGCCAGCGGCGCACGCTCCATGATTTCAGTGGTAATAGACCGCTTAATCTCCGGATCGAGTCCGGCGATGCGGGTAGCCGTCTGTTTAAATACCGATCCGGCAGTAAAACCGCCGTAGATACTTGTTTTGGGTTCATCCAGCAAAACAAATATCAGGTATTTTGGATCTTCAACGGGGAAGAATCCGGTAAATGACGCTCTGTAAGATGTTCTGTACCGGCCATCTAAAAATTTCTGTGCAGTGCCTGTTTTACCCGCTATGGAAAGACCCTCTACTGTGGCCCATTCAGCCGTACCCGAATCCGAGACCACTTCCTGAAAGACCGGTAGAAGTTTGTCAATGGTGCTTTTTTTTGCAATTCTGCGAATTTCAGAAGGTGTTGTCTGTTTCACTGTATTTCCGAATTCGTCAGTAATTTTTTCAACAACGTAAGGCCGCATCATGATGCCTTCGTTTGCAAAGGCGGCATAGGCCTGGGCGATCTGGAGGGGGGTAGCCTGAACCTCGTACCCGATAGACATCCACGGAAGGGTTACCCGGCTCCATTCATATGGTTTCTGAAGCTTTCCGGAAGCTTCATTGGGGAGATCAATGTTTGTAGGTGTTCCAAAACCGGTATTTCTGACATATTGAAAATAGACGGAAGGTTTAAGCCGCATCGCAATTTCCGATGTTGCAATATTTGAAGATTTTGCAATCACGCTTTTAAAATCCATGTTTCCGAGCGGATCATGGTCCCGCATCCATTGCCCGTAGATTAATTGCTGGCCGTTTTCCGGGGTTTCAAAAATTTCATTAAAATCAACTGCATTTTGCTCAACAGCGGCAAGTGCTGTAATCAGCTTAAAAGTAGAGCCAGGCTCCATCATATCGGAAATTGCATTATTTCGCCTGTTTTCGGTTTCTATTGTGGCCGGAGCATTGGGGTTGAATGTCGGATAATTGGCAAGAGCTTTAACAGCACCGGTTTTGGGTTCAAGAATAATAATTGAGCCTTTTTTGGCCATGTGCCGGTCAATTCCCGCAATCAGTTCCTCTTCGGCAATTGCCTGCATGAAGGCGTCAATAGTAGTGTGAAGGGAATGGCCCTGTACCGGCCGTTTGCGGGGAGCTCCCACATATGCAAAAATGCGGTTTGAACGATCTCTTCTTACCTGCTGCCGCCCGTCTGTTCCTTTAAGTATTGAATTATACTGAGCTTCCAGCCCGGTCATGCCATCAATATTGTGGTTTACAAATCCAAGGGTGTGAGCAGAAAGAGATCCAAAATTATAGGTTCTCTGATATTCTTCCTCGAGAATGACGCCCCGGATGTTCAGCTCTTGTAAATCTTCGTAAGCTTGTGCAGACACATTTTTTTCTAAAACGATATACCGGGATCTTGAAGGTGCACTCCTTATTTTGTTGAGATAGAACCGGGGGGATCGCCCGGTGTTTGAGCTGATAGTTTCACATATTTTATTAATTTTTTCAGGGACCATCCCGGGCACTTTTGGATCCACTGCCACCTTGTAAACTACAGAATTCGTTGCAAGCAGGCTGCCGCTGGCATCGTAAATATTTCCTCTTTGGGCGGGGATGGAGATGAAATCAATGGTTTGAGTACTCCATAATTCGCGCAAACCATTCCCTTCCAAAATATTAATCCGCAATATCTGGGCCAGAATGCCGAAAGGCAGTAGAAGTACAAGGCCTAAAACCAGGTACATTCTGCTTATTATGGAAGTTCTTTCATTCATGTGGTTTTATTCATCCATGATCAAAATCTGATCAGCAGGGCCGGCGTTGATAAATCCGTTTTCCCTTGCCTTTTGATAGATCTCTTTGGGGCCTATCATTCTGTCGTATGTGAGCCTTTTTTCATCATGCAGCCGTTTGGCCCTCTCATACTCAACTTCAAGTTGCTGAACTTCACGGAGTACCTGCTGCGTACTGAAAACATGGCTGATATATAGAATCCCGCAAACTCCGATCAAAAAGCTTGCGAGTATGACTTTCCAGGGGGTGATAACTGGAAGTTTTGTTTTTTTAGGGGTTTCGTCTATGCGTTTTCCATATTTGGGTGCATAGCCGTCTGTAATATTCTTTGTAAATGAAAATTTTGGTCCGGCGCTTTTTTTACCGGGAGATACTTTTTTTAAAGATCTTTTGTTGTGTTTTACTTTTTTTGATGCAAGCGGTGACTTTACAATCATGGCTTTTCCCTCCGGATTTTCTCGGCAACTCTCAGTTTTGCACTGCGTGCAGCCGGGTTTTCCTCTGTCTCATCTTTTGCCGGTGTTATCACCGATCTGTTGACCGGCCGGATGGGAGTCAGTTCATTACCGTAGAAATCTTTTTGAATGATATCGTCATGATTACCGCTTCTGAAAAAAACTTTCAGAATTCTGTCTTCAAGCGAGTGATAGGATATTGCCGAAATCCGTCCGCCCGGCTTCAGCAGGTTGAGAGAATCATTCAGTGCTGATTTGAGCATATCAAGTTCGCGATTGACTTCAATGCGTATGGCCTGAAATACACGCGCAAGTGATTTAACAACATGCGGGCCAAAGACCACATCCTTGATAATATTTCGCAGCTGCCCGGTTGTTTCGACCGGCCGGTTCATGACGATAGCCTGGGCAATTTGTCTGCTGAGCCGTTCTTCGCCATAATGAAAAATGATATCCCGCAATTTCTCGTAACTATATTCATTCACAACCTGGTAGGCGGACAGACCACTGAATGAACTCATTCTCATATCAAGCGGACCATCTTTCTGAAAGCTGAAGCCGCGATCAGGCTCCCTGATCTGATGTGTGGAGACGCCCAGATCAAATAAAATGCCACTTAGTTTGCCATGATGTTCGGGCGGGATTAATGTAGACAAATAACCGAAATTCCCCTGTATGGCCAGGAATCGCGAATCTGATCCAATTTTTTCAGTTGCGGCTTCAAGTGCTTCTTCATCCTGGTCAATTCCGATCAGAACTGCCTCTTTTCCGAGTTTGTTCAGGATTTCAGTACTGTGACCTCCGCCGCCAAGAGTTGCATCAATATATACACCATCGGGATCTGTAATAAGCATATCTGTCGATTGCTTAAGCAATACGGGAGTATGAGTATGATATAGAGTCATATTATCGATCATCCGAATCTTCCTTGTTTCCCATTACCTTTTCAAAAAGATCTTCGTAAGATTCCTGGCTCAGAGCGGAATCCATATCATCCAATTTGTCCGGTGCCCATATTTCAATTCGTTCGCCCATACCAATAAAGATGGCATTGCCATCAATACCCGACCACTCTTTTAACTGCGAAGAGATAGGGATTCTGTTTTGTTTGTCAAGGGAAACGTCTTCGGCATGCCGCAAAAAATTTCTTTTCACGGTTCGCCCTTCTCTCGAAAAGCTGTTAATTTCAGCAAGCTTTTCCTCTACTTTTTCCCATTCGTCCTGTGGGTATAAGTAGAGACATGGCTCAAGTCCCCTGAGAAGGGTAAAGCGATCCTGAGCATCCGGCGAGAGGGCCTTGCGCAACCTGGATGGAAGGGCTACTCTGCCCTTGTCATCGACGCTATGTTCATATTCCCCTTTAAAACTTGGCACAGTTAGTCAGAATTGGAAGTTTACGATTGCTATGAGTTCAGGTATTTACAGACAAAAAGCAGGTGTAACACTTTCTCCCACTTCTACCCACTTCGCCCCACAATGTACTTTAATGTTGGCTTCATTGTCAAGGAATTTTCATAAAAGATTTCGAATTTAATTCAAAATTTTTATTTGCAATCAAAAAATCCTGCTTCAGTTAATCTGATCAGTGGTTTTGTAAAAAAAGATTTTAAATTTCAATGTGGGGGGAGAAAATGGAGATAAAGCTTTTGAAGTAAGTTGTTATGAAATAGAGAATGATCTTTTAAAAAAATGTATTTTCTAAGTGCTGAGTAAATTTTTAATCTGAATAAACCGGAATCAAATGATTCCCAAGTCCGGAGTTTTGTTAATTTCCATCAGTAAGAAGATTCAATCATGATTGTAATGCCCCGGTTGTTAAAGAATGTTTTATTAATCGCTCTTTTGTTTTTTTCGGAATGCGCTTTTATAGGGAGCTCAACGGATGTTTTAATTGAAATCAGAGATTACTATTACTCCCAGAATCCGTCGGAGTGTATGCAAATTTATGAACCTGGAAGTGATCGTGTAAAGCAGATTGTATTGGTGCGTCATGGTGAGCCGGATCTTGAGCACGACGGATGGAGGACCAGGGAAGAGGCGGTTGAGTATATACAGCAGTATGATTCTGCAGGTGTAAAACCATTTGACACAAACCCGGTTTGCACTCAGGATCTGGATATTGAAAAAGTATATCACAGCAATCTGGAACGATCCAGGCATACGGCGCATCTGATTTTTGAAGATCAGGCAGAATATGTGGAAAAGCCGCTTTTTCGTGAACTTGAGCGTCAGATTATTCCATTTTTTGATATTAAAATGCCTGGCGGTTTCTGGTCTGCCGTATCAAGGATTTTCTGGTTTTTTGGTGCAAATGATGATGAGGTAGAAACGGCAAGGAAAGCTGAGCAAAGAGTAATCGAAGGTGCTGAACTGCTTGCCTCCGAAGCCTCTGAGGAAGGCCTGGTTATTCTTGTATCTCATGGACTGCTCAATGAGTTTTTGGTGCGTCAGCTCGAAAAGGAGGGGTGGCATGAAGTGTTTGACGGCGGAAATGATTTTCTTGCAGTCCGGATTGTGGCACAAGTTGAAAATGAATCCTGATTTAAGTTTCACAAAACGGATGACAGAAAGAACGGCAAGAAGATCAACTGGCTGAGACGTATCACACCTGCGGTATCTGCTGCTGTTTATTGTCCCTTTTTCCAGAGGTAAATCCTCAATTTACATGATTGTCCGCTGATATCACTCAGGAACAAGAATTGTAAGAATGTTTGATTTTTTTCCATCCATCGACATCTGCCAAGGTATCAACCTGACTCAGAGATCTCTTTATCCTGCCATTGAATAGCAGACGGATCGATTCCTTTTTCAATCGTGGGTTTCACAATTTGGAAAAAGGGTGAGATATCAAAATCACGGGGAGTAAACAGACTGTGATGCCGTATGTGATAAATCTCCTTACGGCATTTGACACAAGCAGCATCAATTTTTTCACTATCTTTTAAATCGGGAATATCAGGTAAAATCGGGTACTTTACTTCCTGGAATGCAAGGGCTATTAGCGAAGAACAAATAGCTTGTGTAGGATCTCCGCTTCCGAAAGCAAGCAAACGTCTTCTGTAGCGCTGAGGGACGGGTGGGGTTGGGATCAGATAGCGTGCCAGGTCAAAAATGTTTTTCATATCGTACTGATGTCCAAGTCTTGATATCACATAGTTTAAAACTGAATTCAGATTTTTTGCCGAAAGCCCTGACGGCCGGCAAATTCGTGTGTGCATACGGTAGTATCTGCTCAAAGGAATTGCCCGCACTCCCTCATTTATGTCCGCTTCAATTAACTCAAGCGGTTCGCCGTTCTCATCGATTTTGCCAAGAGTATCACCAATATAAAGTGCTGAATGTGACCAGGTAGATTGAGTCAGGTATTTAATAGCAGCACTGATACGGCTCGTCCCTTCCACAAGTAAAACATCGCCTTTTTGAAGAGTTACTGAAAGATCTTCAGGTGAATTGGTAGTTATTTGTATATCAATGTCACGGGGCCTGGATAAAAATTGCGCAAGTCGGCTGCAGATTTTATCAAAAATATACATATGAAACTATATTATGAGTAGTGTGTCAGTATACGCCATACTTTACATAATAAATTGTTTAAATGCATTTCAAAAAAGTATTAAATAAAAAAGTGAATCTTACCTGCGGCATTTTTTCTGATTGCAATCAGAAAAAACATTATGATACTATCAAAAATCAGGCAAATAACTTATACAACATATAAACCGCGACAATAATAACCGTTGCCGAGAAGCCGTACTGTAGTATTGTCCGGTCTATTTTGTGGTTTAAATTTACACCTATCATTCCCCCGGCAAATGCTCCCAAAACCAGTGGCATAGCGGCTCCGAAATCGATATAACCTACACTGTATGTACTAAGGGCATCCACGGGAGTTTGTACCATTGCATACTGAAACCAGCCGGCAAAAGCGATGATCACAATTGCCAGAGATGATATACTGATCGCCCTGCCAATGCTTGTTTTATAGAACAGGTTTAGTAAAGGAACCATAACAATTCCTCCCCCAACACCTGCTGTGGCTGCAACTATTCCGGTGATTCCGCCTGTTAAGGAACCTTCACGAATTCCTATCGGATTTATATTCAGAACTTGTCGCTTATCAGATTTTCCTTTTCTGAAATATGAGACGCCTGCCAGTATCAAAAGAAGTGTGAAAAAAATGATAAATATTGTTTCTGTGTAAAAAGTAGATAAAACAATCTCTCTTCCTGCAAATACTCCGGCTATGCCGAATACTCCAACAATGAGTCCCTGCTTCCAGAATATATTTTGCTTTTTAAACTGTTGAAACGAGCTGCTCCCGGCAGCGATAAAATTGCAAAAGAGAGACGTCCCGATCGTCCATGCAGCCGGATTCTGGACTCCTTCTGACTGGAATATGGTAAAAAGGATGGGAGTAAACAAAATACCGCCTCCAAGCCCGAACAGGCCTGCAAGAATACCAGTGAACACACCCAGAAATAGAAGTAACAGAAACAAAATTAATTAACCTCCCAATTCAATATTTCCTGTTAAGTAGGTAACAGCTTCTCCCGACAGTTCAACTCTTTCTTCTTTCAATCTGCAGTGAATGATTCCGCCTCTTTTTGAAATCTGTGCAGCACGAAAACTTGTTTTACCAAGCTTTTCAGACCACAGGGGTGTCAGCAATGTGTGTGCGGATCCGGTGACGGGATCTTCGTTAATACCAACTGCCGGGGCAAAAAATCTGGATACAAAATCAAATTCATCTCCCGGCGCGGTGACAATAACGCCGCGGGTATCAATCTTTTTCAGTTTCTCGAAATTTGGTTTCACGTGTTTTACCTTTTCTTCGTTTTCGAGAACAACCAGGTAGTCCGTATTGAAATAAATCTCTTTGCTGTCGACGTCAAGTGCATCTAACAAGCCTTCCGGCACAGAAATTTTTTCAGGGTTGTTTTGAGGAAAATTCATGCTGTAAAATTTTCCGGCCTTTTGAACAGAGAGCTCACCGCTTTTGGTTTGAAACCGGATTATGTCTCGCTTGTAATTAAGATGAGTGAACAATATATGCGACGCCGCAAGAGTTGCGTGCCCGCATAAGTCGACTTCTGTTTCGGGTGTAAACCATCGCAGTTCATAAAATTCACCGGATTCAACAAAAAAAGCTGTTTCTGAGAGGTTGTTTTCCCCGGCAATTGCCTGCATCTTTTCAGATGGCAGCCATTCTGTTAAAGGAACAACTGCAGCCGGATTACCGCTGAACAAATTCCCGGTAAAAGCATCGACCTGAAAAATCTTTAAATTCATACGTAAATTTGATTGTTTGAAAAGTCAACGATCGCTATTTAGTAGCCGGTTAAGATAATGATTAAGATTTATGAATTCTTCAGAGATAACATTCTTTTTTTATAACGCAAAATTTTGACATTAATAATCGAATCTTATTCTGTTTGCAGGATCACATATCCGGATCTTATCAAATTCCGAAAATCAAATTTATAAGCAGTGCCAGCGTTAAATGTCTATGAAAAAATTTATTACGATTCCGGAAGGAATATTTGAAAAGAGCGGATTTAACAATATCAAAAATGCGTGCCTGAGATACTGTTATACGGATACAGGCCGGCAAAAAATCAAAAGATGCAGGCCTGAAGTTGAGTTGTCAGAAATCCGGGCGCTTCGTCTTCGTATGGCGGAAGTGATAAAACTTATCCAGCGGGATATCATCCTTCCTTTTTTGCACCTGAGTGATCTTCTGCCAATTCTGGAAAAAGCAAGGGCAGAGGGTGCGATTTTATCTCTTGAAGCGTTTCCGGTGGTTTTTGATCATGCGAGAAGTGCAAGGCTGATGAAACAGTTCATTGAAAATCAGAAAGAGAACCTGCCTTCATTATCCGAAATTTCCGGGCAGTTAAATGATCTGAGGCACCTGGAAAAGGTTATTAAAAAATCGGTTACCGAAAACGGAGAACTGCGTGATGATGCAAGCCCGAAATTAAGATCCATTCGCAGGGAACTAAACAGAAAACGCCAGTCACTTCGAAAAACGGTTCAGGGTGTACTGAAAGAAGCCGTTAAAGATGGTTTTGCATCTGATGAAGGACCAACCATCAGAAACGGCAGAATGGTAATTCCAATTCAGGCCCAGTTCAAACGAAAAATTGAGGGCTTTGTGCATGATGTATCATCCAGCGGACAGACAGTTTATCTTGAACCCGTGCAGGCTCTTCAGGTCAATAATGCCATCAGGCAGCTCGAATCGGAAGAGAAATATGAGATTGAACGGATACTAAGGGAACTGACCGGCCATGTTCGCAAAAGCACGCCCGAACTCACGCTGAACGAGGAACTGGTGGGAGAAATTGATAGCATCCATGCCAGGGTAAAACTGGGATTGAAACTGGATGGGACGGTACCGGAACTCTCTCCCGATAAACAGCTGAAGGTAATGGAAGCATACAATCCGGTTCTGAAATTAAAAACAATTGAGAACACTCAGCAGGATCCTGTGATTCCACTGAATCTTGAGCTTCATGAAAATGAACTGGCCTTAATTATAACCGGACCTAATGCAGGCGGAAAATCAGTTGCGATGAAAACCATCGGATTGACAATTATGATGCATCAGAGCGGCTTTCCGGTTCCTGTCCATCCCGATTCCAGGCTGCCGGTAAAATCCGGCCTGTTTCTCGATATGGGAGATGATCAATCCATCGAAAATGACCTGAGTACTTTCTCATCCAGGCTCCAGTGGATGAAAGATGCCCTGGATAAAGCTGATGAAAAATCCCTGGTTCTGATTGATGAAGCTGCGGCCGGAACAGATCCCGAAGAGGGAGGTGCAATCTTCCAGGCTTTTATTGAAGAGATGATCGGGCGAAAATCTCAGATCATCGTAACCACACACCACGGCTCACTAAAAGTGTTTGCGCATGAACATCCGAACGCAGTGAATGGCTCAATGGAATTTGATCAGCAGAATTTGTCACCAACTTATCATTTTCAAAAGGGATTGCCGGGCAGCAGTTATGCATTTGAAATAGCCCGCAGAATGCAGGTTCAGGAAAGTGTCATCAACCGCGCAAGAGAGCTTGTCGGCGGACAAAAGAGCAGTCTCGAAAATTTAATTATTGATCTTGAAAAAAAGAGCCGGGAGGCGTCCGAGATCAGGAGCGAATACGAATCAGCTGCGTCCAGCTCGAAAGCACGTGAGCGTGAATATCGTGATAAGCTGGATGCGTTAAAACGGAAAAAGGAGTCGATCAGGCAAAAAGCGCTGGAAGAGGCAAATGAAATAATGCGTACTGCCAATCAAAAAATTGAGGAGGCGGTCCGGCAAATTAAAGAAGAGGGCAAAGGCGATGATGAGGTTATTAAGGAAGCCCGAAAAGAGGTTTCTGATTTTAAAAAGAGTGTGAAACAGGAAGCTGAGCAAGCCGGCAGGAAACCCAAAAGAAGAAAAGGAGAAATTCCTGAACCTGGTGATTCCGTTGTTTTTGCTGATGGATCAGCAACCGGCGAAGTGGTCGATATCCAGGGGAAAAATGCTGTTGTACTTGCAGGCGGCCTCAAACTGAAAACGAAATTGGGCAATCTTGTGAAAGTAGATAAGCCAAAAAACAGACAAAAAAAGAGGCCTGTTTTCAAAACAAGTTCCTACACTACAGATTACGATCCGGGTGAATTTTCTGCATCACTGAATATTCGCGGATACCGGGGTGAGGAGGCCGTTAAAGAAGTAATGCTCTATCTTGATAAAGCAATTGCCCGGGGCCTCAACCAGGTTGAAATCGTTCACGGAAAAGGGGAAGGGATTTTAAAAAAGCTTGTACATGAATACTTAAGTGAACGTAAAGAGGTTGAGAAATTTGAAACAGCTCCGATTGAGCATGGGGGTGCCGGATGTACAATCGTCTATTTAAATCCTTAAAAGAATCTTTACCCGGTGCTGCCGGTGTTATTTGAGAACGTGCTTAATTTGTGAATTTAATGTAAAGTACTTGATTTTCATCAGAATTTTGATATTTTAGAATCGTTACTTAACAGTGTTAACCTCTTTAAAAAATGCAGCTCCAAGAACAAATTTTGAATGAAAGCCGGAAACTGCTGATCAGTGAAGGCTTTTCAAGAATGTCGATGCGGCGAATCGCAAAAGAAGTCGGTGTCAGCGCGACAAGTATTTACTTACATTTTAAAAATAAGGATGAATTGCTGTTGACGCTGATAGATCAGAGTATTGATAAACTGATTGAGAATCTCGAAGAATCGGTCTTAAATGGATCCGATCCAATTGAAAAGCTTGAACTGGCCGGCCGTGAATATCTGAATTTTGCAACAACTCATCCGCAGGAGTATGAAATAATATTTTCGGTTCGCCCTGAAGAGATGCCGAAATATCCGAAGGAGAAGTTTCAAAATATACGCCGTGGATATGAACTTATGGCCGGTATTATTGAAGAGGGAATTGAAAAAGAATTTATTGAGGAAGAAAACCCATTACTGGCGGCTTACACGATTTGGTCGCAGCTGCATGGTGCGGTCTCAGTAATTTTAAATCAACGTCTGGATACCCGTATTGACCGGGAAAAATTTTTACAACACGCGCTTGAACACTCAATTGATGGCTTTGTAAGCAGAAAAATCAAGGTGTGATCAACTAAAAACAGGAGAAATCAACATGGAAGCTCTTATTGAACAATTCGCTTTTTTTACAAATATCCCGGTATGGGTCGGAATAACAAGTTTTATAATCATATTGCTGCTGTTTGGATATTCGGGAGCACCTCTTTGGCTTTGGGCAGTTGCAGGGTTCTTTGCACTTGTGGGAGTGAACGCTCCGGTTTGGCTCATTACAACTTTTTTAGCACTTGCTGTGATCTTTAATGTGAAACCGATCCGGAGAGTTCTCATTTCTGCCCCGCTGATGAAACTTCTGGATGCTATGAATATTTTGCCTGTAATTTCTGAAACAGAACAGACCGCTATTGAAGCAGGTACTGTGTGGGTAGAGGGAGAGCTTTTTTCAGGAAAACCGGATATGAAAAAAATGAGCAGTGAACCCTATCCTGATTTAACAGCCAAAGAGCGTGAGTACCTGGACGGCCCGGTAGAAGAGCTTTGTAAGATGGTGGATGACTGGAAAGTTTATCAGAGGAAAGATTTTGATAAAGAGACATGGCAGTTTATGAGGGATCATAAATTTTTCGGTTTGATTATTCCTGAGAAGTACGGTGGGTTGAATTTTTCTGCAAATGCGCACAGTGCCATTATCGGAAAGCTTGCATCACGGTGCGGACCACTGGCTACAACTGTGATGGTTCCGAATTCCCTTGGTCCGGCCGAGCTTCTGATGCACTATGGCACTCAGGATCAGAAAGATCACTACCTGCCAAGACTTGCAAAAGGAGAAGATATGCCCTGTTTTGCGCTTACTGAACCCAATGCGGGCTCAGATGCAGGAGCTATGCAAAGCCATGGAGAGGTATTCAAAGGCAAGGATGGTGAGCTCTATCTGAAACTGAACTGGAATAAACGATATATAACGCTGGCAGCGATTTCTACAGTTATCGGGCTTGCTTTTAAGCTGCATGATCCTGAAAACCTGCTTGGTAAAGGCGAAAGCCTGGGAATAACCTGTGCACTGATTCCAAGCGATACCGATGGCGTGATATTAGGTAAACGACATGACCCGCTGGGTGTCCCTTTTTACAACTGCCCCACACGCGGCGAAGATGTTATTGTTCCGGTTGATGCAATTATCGGTGGCGTGGATGGCGCCGGAAACGGATGGCGCATGCTGATGGAGTCGCTTTCGGTTGGCCGGGGGATTTCACTGCCGGCACAGGCTGCAGGCGGAGCCAAAACGGCGGTTAGAGCAGTTGGTGCCTATGCTGCAATCCGGAAACAGTTTGGCCTGAATATCGGCAAATTCGAAGGCATTGAAGAACCGATGGCCCGCATCGGAGGATTCAGTTACCTGATGGATGCAGCCCGGATTTACACGTGTGGAGCCCTCGATAAAGGTGCAAAACCGGCTGTGGTTACCGCGATTGCGAAATACAATTTTACGGAACTCGGCAGAAAAATTATCAATGATTCAATGGATATTTTAGGCGGTGCGGGAATCTCTATGGGACCCCGGAATCTGCTTGGCCATACGTACATAGCCACACCTATAGCAATTACCGTTGAGGGCGCTAATATACTGACGCGCACCCTGATGATTTTTGGACAAGGCGCCATTCGCAGCCATCCCTATGCCTACAAAGAAATTGAAGCTTTGATGAACAAAGACGCTGTTGCGTTTGACAATGCTTTCTGGAAGCATATCGGGCATGTTGTTCAGAATAAGGTGCGGGCTTTTGTGCTGAGTATCACACGCGGACGGCTTGCAAGTTCACCTGTTAAAGGACCTGCTGCCAAATATTACCGTAAGCTGGCATGGGCGTCAGCCTCGTTTGCTTTTATGGCTGATATCGCTCTTGGATCATACGGCGGCGCACTGAAAATGAAAGAGAAGCTCTCGGGCCGCTATGCTGACATTTTGAGCTGGATGTACCTTGCAACGGCTACTTTGCGAAGATATGAAGCGGAGGGACAGCGCAAAGAAGACCGTGATTTCTTTGAGTGGTCGATGCAGTACGCTTTTTACCAGATACAGGAAGCCTTCGATGGAATCTACAGCGAAATTAAACTGCCCGGCCTGAGCTGGGTTTTTCGCGGGCCTGTGGCGGTTTGGTCTCGAATAAACAGGATTGGATCCAGGCCGTCCGATAAACTGGGGCATAAAGTTGCACAGGCGATGCAGGTACCCGGTGAATTGCGGGATCGCTTAACTGAAGGCATCTATGTTACGGATTCTACGGATGAAGCAATTGGAAAGTATGAATACGCATTGCAACTGATTGTGAAAACCTGGCCGGTATACAAAAAGCTTTACAAGGCAACCAAAGCGCGTGAAATACCAAAAACTCATGTTCTGGATCAGATAGAACCGGCACTTTCCAATGGTATTATATCGCAGGATGAGGCAGATCTGGTGAAAAAAACAGAAGAGGCACGGAATGATGCCATTCAGGTGGATGAATTTACACTTGAAGAGTATGACAGCGATTTAGCCGGGCCACCCTCTGCTGACGGATTGACAAAAGAAAAAGCCAAAGAGTTCGCAGTCTGAATCCGGTTCTGATTTATTGATAAAGGCCTTTCCTGATTTACGGGATTGGCCTTTTTTTTTAACGGTAATTTTAAACCCGGAACAAGTGAATCTAATAGTTAAAATCTAAAAAGATCTTACTTATAAGAATATTA
>CAZFAJ010000028.1:31482-33248 GCA_964517005.1 uncultured Balneolaceae bacterium
GAACAAGTGAATCTAATAGTTAAAATCTAAAAAGATCTTACTTATAAGAATATTATTCTTTATATTTATGTATAAACAGAATAATATAATGATTAAATTAGATTCTATAGATAGAAGCATTATTGAGATTCTTCAGGAAAACGGAAGGATTACAAATAATGAACTTGCCGGAAAAATAGGACTTACAACAACCCCGACTCTTGAACGTGTAAGGCGTTTGGAAAAGAACGGGGTTATCAAAGGTTATACAGCGTGGATTGACAGGGAAGCTATTGGAAAAGGGCTGACCGTGTTTTGTTCGATAAAGCTGGCAGTTCACCATTACAGAAAACTTCAGGAGTTTAAAAAGAATATTGAATCCCTCCCTGAAATCCTCGCTTGCTATAATGTGACCGGTGAATACGACTATTTATTACATGTGGTAGTGTCTGATACCAAAGAATATGAATCATTTTTGAGATCGAAACTGACAAAAATACCCGGAATTGTTCAGATATACACGGGTATAGTCCTTTCTGTAGTGAAAGAGCAATCAAAAATAGAACTTGATAAAGAAAAGGAAGATGAAGATGCTTAAAAATAAAAGACTTGAAACCATTTGTCCGCAGGCAGATCATCCGGAAAAAGATCCTTACGGATCACATCTTATGCCTGTTTATCAAACTTCAACCTTTGCGTTTCCGGATGCCGAATCGGGCCGTCGTTTTTTTGCACACGAAGATGGAGGAGCATCACACAGTTATTCGCGGCTTGGAAATCCGACGGTGGAAAAGCTTGAAGGGGCATTGACAGCTATGGAGACAGCAAATCTCTCAACCGAAGCGGAGTGTATGTTTTTTAGTTCCGGTATGGCGGCCATAACTACAGCTTTTTTGGCTATTGGACCAAGTAAAACTCTGATTGCACAGGAAACGCTTTACGGATGTACTTCACAGTTCCTTTCGGAAGAGGCTGAAAAGTTCGGGATCCATGTGATCCAGATTGATAGTAACGATCCAAAAGATTTCATTGAAGCGATTGAAAAAACAGATGACCTGGCACTTCTCTTCTTCGAGTCAATTGCCAATCCGACATTAACTGTTTTCGATATGGAGCCTGTTGTCCGGAAAGCCCATGAGAAAAATGCGCTTGTTATGGTGGATAATACATTTGCCACTCCCTGGCATATTCAGCCTTTTAAGTGGGATTGCGATATTGTAGCGCATTCGACAACAAAATATATCAACGGACACGGAAGTTCGATTGGCGGCGCACTTATTATGAAAGATCCAATTCGAACCGAATATAACATGGATATGTACAGGAAGAACCATGGCGGAACAGCAGGCCCATTTGATGCATGGCTTACACTTCTCGGCTTAAAAACTTTTCCGCTAAGAATGAAAAAGCATGCAGAAAATGCTGCATCCGTCGCCGGGTATCTTGATAATCATGACTCAGTAGAGAAGGTCTACTATCCGGGACTGGCATCGAATCAGGATCATCAGCTTGCAAAAAAGTATATGGAACAAGGATATGGGGGGATGGTCTCATTTGAGCTGAAAGGCGGATTTGAAGCGGGAAAGAGCATGATGGATCATGTGAAGCTATGTACCCTGGCAGTCAGCCTTGGAAATGTAGATACCCTGATTCAGCATCCGGCTTCGATGACTCATGCCGTAATGAGTCCCGAAGCCAGAGAAAGAAACGGAATTACCGATGGCTTGGTGAGGTTGTCGGTTGGAACAGAAGCGGTTGATGATATTGTAATGGATCTGGAACAGGCG
>CAZFAJ010000029.1:0-31590 GCA_964517005.1 uncultured Balneolaceae bacterium
GATTGGTGACAACCTGTTAATAGTAAGTGCCGTTAGGCACGGCCGATCCCCAAATTCCGAGGGTTTTGCTTTCAGCAGAAATCGTTCGTGCCTCCGGCACTTGCCCTGTTATGCGGCCGGCTATTTTCCCAGGGATGAATCCCTGGGTTACAATATTTACCATGCCAAAAGGCACTTGGAGATAGTTGGATGAGCAGAATGATACGAGCATCAAATAGAGATGACTAAAATAAATAATATCGAGAAAATCCTTGACACCGGTCGGGATGGCAGCGTCATTAACTTTGGAAACGGTGAACACAGGGTAATTTTTTTCACAAACCTCAACGCTGTCAGATCCAGTGAGTGTTGACAGGTTTTGACTGACATCTCATATTTGACTTAACACTATGTTAAATTCGTCTGCGTGATCTGCGCAATCCGCGGGAGTCCCTTTTTACTGTGGGAAGCCGGTTTCGAGATCATACTTCTGAGCATAAACCGTTCCCCTGACAATATCTTTCGGATTGTTATCCTCATCCACTATTACCACATTAGGCTTGTGATTTTTCGCTTCCTCCGGAGTCATTTCGGCATACGAAATGATGATTACACGATCATCAACCTGGGTAAGACGGGCAGCAGCCCCGTTCATACAACAGATCCGGCTTCCGCGCTCGCCGGGTATGGTATACGTTTCAAGACGGGCTCCATTTGTTATATTAACCACCTGCACTTTTTCGTATGGCAATATTTGACTCAGTTCTAAAAGTTCTTCATCAATAGTAATGCTTCCTTCATACATAAGATTCGCCTCAGTAATCTTCATCTGATGAAGCTTTGATTTAAACATCGTCAGTTTCATAACATTAATTTTTTAATATTGAATTATAATATTGTCAATCAGTCTTGTATCACTTAAATAGACGGCCCCGGCTATAATATATTCTACGCTTGTCTGTAACAACTGAACCGGTTTCAGCGTTTTTGCTGAAAAGATATTAAGATAATCAATTTTAAATCCTTTTGCTTCAAGCTCATCTTTTTGATGGTTTATCAGCATACCAGGCTCATTTACGCCATCCATTACCTGTTTTTTAATGTATCGCAGTGACCTGAATAATCCGGGTGCAATCAGGCGCTCCTGTGAACTCAGGTAGGCATTTCTGCTGCTGAGTGCAAGTCCGTCGCTTGCCCGGACAATCGGCCCCATCACCAATTCAACACGATGGTTAAACTCTTTTACCATACGCCTGAGTATCATAAACTGCTGAATATCTTTCTGTCCGAAAACAGCAATATCGGGTTCTGTAATATTAAAAAGTTTATTTACAACCAGCACAACTCCTTCAAAAAATCCGGGACGGCTGGCACCGCACATATACTCATCCAGTTCATGAATACTGATAGAAAAATTTTTTTCTTCTGAGTACATAACCGATCGTTCAGGTGCAAATATCACATCGACACCAAGATTCCGGCACTTTTCAATATCCTGTTCAAGTGTGCGGGGATAGGTTTCAAAATCTTCGCCGGGTCCGAATTGTTCAGGATTTACAAATATAGAGACCACAACGGCATCTGAATGCTCACGGGCCAGCCTGATCAGTTCAAGATGCCCTTCATGTAAAGCTCCCATTGTAGGAACAAAACCGATTTTTTTATCATCCTTTCTCAGCGCTCCTATAGATTTGCGCACACCTTCAATTGTACTCTCAAATACCATAAATTCGTTTCAAGTCAGATTAAATAGCGCGCTCTGTATCGTAATTTTCCAGCAATTCTTTTACCCGGTTTAAAAATGCGCCTCCATGAGCGCCATCAATAATCCGATGATCGTAACTCATGGTGAGATACATTTTATGGCGGATACCAATAACATCCCCGTGTTCAGTTTCAAGAACGACCGGCCTCTTTTCGATAACTCCTGTTCCAAGTATAGCTACCTGTGGCTGATTGATAATAGGTGTTCCCATAAGATTTCCTACACTGCCGTAATTGGTAAGTGTGATTGTACCACCTACAAGATCATCGGGCTTTAAATCCTTGTCACGTGCTTTTACAGCCAGGGAGTGAACTTCACGTGCCAGCCCTGACAAATTGAGTTGGTGAGCATTTTTGATAACCGGTACAATGAGTCCGCCTTCACCACCCTGTCCCAGCGCAACTGCCAGTCCAAAGTTAATATCTCTTTTTACAATAATTTCATCGCCGTCAACAGAACTGTTGATCAGGGGGAATTCACGTATAGCCTGGATAAATGATTCAATGAAAATCGGAGTATAGGTAAGTTTGATGCCATTTTGATCATAAAATTTCTTCTTATTTGCTTCCCGCCATCTTACCACATTAGTGACATCCACATCACTGAAAGTTGTAACATGTGCTGATGTCTGCTTCGACTTGACCATATGCTCTGCAATCATCTTGCGCATGCGGTCCATTTTGATAATTTCAACATTGTCATCCGGCCGTGAAACACTCAGCTGACCGGCAGAGATTTTAGATCTGTCTCTCTCTTTCTCTCCGGCAGGTTTTTTAGATTCAGGTTTGGATAATCCCTCAGCTTTCTTCTCTTCAGCTTTCTTCTCTTCTCCCTTACCCGATTTCTTCTCTTCCACATAGGACAGGATATCATGTTTTGAAACGCGGCCGGCTTTTCCGCTGCCTTCAATTGACTCAAGTTCTTCCTGGCTGATTCCTTCCTGTTTGGCAATAGAACGTACCAGCGGAGAGTAAAATCTGCCGTCACTTCCCTCTCGCTGAGGTTCAGTTTCACCTTTGGAGACTGTTTCAGTTTCCCTCTTTTTCGCTTCACCATTCTCAGAGGCTTTTTCAGCTTCTTCTTTTTCCTCAGCCTTTTTTTCCTTGGCTTTTTCCCTGGGCTTTTCCGGTTCTGCCTTAGCAGCTTTTCCCGTAGCCACAATGGCTATAGGCTGACCAACTTCAACAGTTTCTCCGGCTTCTACAAGAATTTCAACAAGTGTACCTGATTCGGGTGAAGGCACTTCCGTGTCCACTTTATCCGTTGCTATTTCAAGCAGGGTTTCGTCTACTTCAACTTTATCGCCAACCTTTTTTGCCCATTCGATAATTTCGCCTTCCATAACAGACTCGCCCATCTGCGGCATCACAATTTCAATACGCTCTCCATCATCTTCATCCGTGCCTTCATCCTGATCTTGAGGCTCTTCCCCTGTTTTGGTTTCCTTTTCCTCAGAAGCCGGTTTCTTTGATTTTTTCTCCTCTTCCTTTTTTTCTGTTTTTTCTGTTTTTTCCTTTTCTGCTTCTTCAGAATTCTCTTCTTCTTCAGAGTCAGTTTTTTCGCTTTTACCGTTGCCACTTGCCCCTTCAGCTTCTTCGGCATCAGTCTCAATAATGGCAATTGGCTGCCCAACCTCAACGGTTTCATCTGCTTCCACCAGTATTTCAACAAGCACACCTGATTCCGGAGAGGGAACTTCCGAATCTACTTTGTCAGTTGCAATTTCGAGGAGTGTTTCATCCACTTCGACCTTATCTCCAACATTTTTTGTCCACTCGATGACTGTTCCTTCCATTACTGATTCGCCCATCTGGGGCATGACCACTTCGACCTTTGCCATTATATCTGTTTTTTAGTTTGTAAGCGTTTTTTCAGACTCTAAAGATAGCAAATAAAAATCGAAATTATTGCAATCAGATCAAAATGAGTGATGGAAAAACTATATGTTCCCTAATGCTTTTTCAATATCTGATATCAAATCTTTCGGATGTTCCAGGCCCACACTGAGGCGAATTAAGTTGGCCGGCGTGGGAGATTCGGGACCCTCGCTGCTTCTCCGGTGTTCCCATGTGCTTTCAACTCCTCCAAGGCTTGTTGCCGGTGTTATGATGCTTGAGCTGTAAACAACCTTCTTAGCTTTTTCCGAATCACCTTTTACCAGAAATGAGATCATACCGCCAAAAGCAAACATCTGTTTTTTTGCAATCTTATACCCTGGATGATCCGGAAGTCCCGGGAAAAAGACTTTTTCAACTTTCGGATGTTTATTTAAAAAACGGGCAACCAGAACGGCATTTTCATTGTGAATCCTCATCCTGGCAGGAAGTGTTTTGATACTTCTTGCCAGAAGCCAGCAGTCACCGGCCGATGGAACTGCACCGGCAGCCACCTGAATATCCCTGATTTTTTTAAATATGTCCTGTGAACCTGCCACAACGGCGCCGGCCAGAATATCACTGTGCCCGCCAAGATACTTTGTCGCTGAGTGCACAACAAGGTCAGCTCCCATTTCAATCGGCCGCTGGTTAATTGGTGATGGCCAGGTATTATCAACTACTGTGATAAAATTATGATCACCGGCTATTTTTGTAATAGCTTTGATATCCGTAATCAGCAGGCTGGGGTTGGACGGCGTTTCGATCCAGACCAAGCGGGTATCCGCACGGATTACAGAAAGAAGCCGGCCTGTGTCTGTCATGTCAGCTTCACTGATCAGCATTCCTTTCGGCGCCATAATCTCTCTCAGAAACCTTCGGGTACCGTGATAAACATCATTGGGAATAATAACATGGGAGTTTGGCTTCAGAGATTGAAAAACAGCTGCCGTTGCAGCCATTCCCGATGAGAACATGGCACACTCCTCTCCATTTTCAAGTGCAGCTATCAGGGATTCAAGCTGATCCCTGTTTGGATTTGCCGATCTTGTATAGTGATAGTCATGTTCCGTTCTCTCCGGAGAATCGAAAAAAATAGTGCTGTTTACGATAGGCGGGACTACAGGATTTCCACCCTTTTTCTCGCCAGCATCTGTATTGCCGTGAACCGCAAGGGTCTCAAATCGCAGTGTGCTATTTTTTTTCATGATAAAAGCGGGTTTCTTAAAATAAAATTATGAATTAGAAAGTCTGATTCGTTAGTTTCCTGCTGAAAAATAAATATGTCTGAATTTATAGATACAAAAAACAATAATGTAATTTAAATCCCGGCGTTTTGGGTTTTAATAACAAAACATTGATATCAAATTTAAATCAATGAAAGCTTTTTTTCTCCTGCTGTTTTTATCCTGGCTTTTAAATTTCTTTCTTCCCTGGTGGGCAGCACTGATTCCTGCCTTTTTTATCGGCGCATGGTTACTGGAGAATTCATTATCTGCATTTATCACAGGCTTTCTCGCTGTCGGTTTTGCCTGGGGTCTTCAGGCCCTCTATATCCATATTGCCAATGAGGCAATACTCTCCTCACGTATTGCAGAGATGATGCAGGTGGGTTCACCCTACATGGTATTACTCTTCACTTTTCTGACTGGTGCCGTTTTGGGTGCTTTGGGAGTGATCACCGGTTATTACTTCAAAGTAATGTTTCGCAAAAAGTAAGTGCTTTCTTTCGACTATGAGTGAGAATCCAAAGATAAAAGACCCTAAACTGCCCGAATCCGTGCCCAACGGAAAAACCTGGTTTACACGTTTCCTGGATTTTGTAGAGTGGCTTGGAAACTTGCTGCCTCATCCTGTAACCCTGTTTGCTCTTTTTGCATTAGGCGTTGTGCTTCTGAGCGGCCTGGCCGACTGGCTGGATTGGTCTGCAGCAGACCCGAGACCTGAAGGCTCACCCGGACGAGCACCGGATGGAATCATTGAACCGGTTAGTCTCATGAACGGTGCAGGATTACGCAGAATTATTGAAAATCTTGTCGATAATTTTACCAGTTTTGCCCCCCTTGGTGTTGTGCTTGTTGCTCTGCTTGGTGTTGGAGTGGCAGAAAAATCGGGTCTGATTGGGGCAGTTATTCGCGGACTTGTTTTAAAAGCCGCATCCTATCAGCCTGAACAAACCGGAACAGGTTTTGTAAGGATCATCCAATCCATTTTCAATTTTTTCCTCACACCCAAAAATCTTGTTACTATCTCCATTTGCTTTGCAGCAGTTATCTCAAACACCGCTTCTGAGATGGGATATGTGGTTTTGGTTCCGCTTGCAGCCGTGATTTTCAATTCTATGGGCCGCCATCCGCTGGCCGGTCTTGCCTGTGCTTTTGCCTGTGTATCAGGCGGTTACAGTGCCAATCTTCTGATCGGCACCATCGACCCGCTGCTGGCCGGACTTACTCAGGAAGCGGCCAATATCATCGACCCCGACTACAAAGTACACGCTCTTGTGAATTACTACTTTATGATTGTCAGCACATTTATGATCACTGCAATCGGCGCATTCGTAACACTCAGAATCGTTGAGCCCAAACTTGGCGTATATGACCCATCAATCGCCATGGAAGATATCTCTGATGAAACATCCATGGAGCCGCTGACAGAAAAGGAAAGGCACGGCTTAAAATGGACCGGGATTTCCACTTTAATCATGTTTGGAATACTTGCCCTGACCATCATTCCGGAAAATGGAGTACTACGGAATCCCGATACAGGAGAAATGCTGAATTCTCCTTTTCTGAACGGCGTAGTTGCAATCATTTTTATCTGCTTTCTGATTCCCGGTTTTATTTATGGCCGTCTGACTGAAACAATGAAAACCGATCGTGATGTGATTGCGGGAATGTCTGATGCAATGGCCACACTCGGGTTATATATCGTCATCGTTTTTTTTGCGGCTCAGTTTGTTGCCTATTTCGGATGGACCAATCTCGGCCAGATTTTCGCCGTAAAAGGTGCTGAATTCCTGGAATATGCAGGGCTCACCGGTCCTGCAATCTTTTTTGGATTTATTCTTGTTTCAGGCTCCGTGAACCTGATGCTCGGTTCAGCTTCCGCACAGTGGGCTGTTACAGCACCTATTTTCGTACCGATGTTAATGCTGATCGGCTACAGCCCGGAGGTGATTCAGGCTGCTTACCGGATAGGAGATTCCGTTACCAATATAATCACTCCCATGATGAGCTACTTCGGACTGATACTCGCCTTTGCAAATAAATATGATAAAGATCTCGGCATCGGCACAATTATCAGTATGATGCTTCCATACAGCATATTTTTCATGTTCAGCTGGATGATTCTGTTCTACATATGGGTGTTTGGACTTGGATTGCCCGTCGGGCCGGAAGCACCTACCTATTATGAAGTAGCAAAAACTATCACTCCTAATTAAAGTTAATATCTTTCTCCTGTCAATTTCCGGACAATATGATTGGTAAACGGCTTTCAGGTTGATTATTTTGTTTTAGAACCACCGAATAATATAAATAGTCGAGCATTGACCATGAGAGGATCTGAATTCAATTACGCACCTGTTTTATTAATTTTAGTATCTCTTCTGTTTTTTGCCTGTTCCCGGTCAACAGATAAAAATCAGCCGGCGTCTGATGAGATGGCTGTTGAAGCAGGCAGGCTGATTGCTTCAGAATCATTTGAAGAACTGAGCGGACATCTTGGGGCGGCTCTCAAAGAAGGGGGTGTTTCACATGCCATCGAATTTTGCAGTGTTGAAGCCATTCCCATCACACAGAAGCTTTCAAATGAGTTCAACGTCGATATTAAACGCGCTACGCACAAACCAAGAAACCCTGAAAATTTTGCCAATGCTGATGAGATGAAGATCATACAAGTTTGGCAGGAACAGATGGAATCTGGTGAAGAAATCAGCCCTGTAGCTTCTAAAACAAATAGCCACTATCAGGTATATGCACCCATTCGAATCGGAAACCAGTTATGCCTCCAATGCCATGGTGACAAGGGAACTGACATACAACCTGAAAATGTGGAACTTCTTCAATCACTTTACAATGAAGACCGGGCTACCGGTTTTGAGATGGGAGATCTTCGCGGGCTTTGGTCAATCCGGATGCCGGCAGATTCAGCAGAAGTTGCTGCGATAATCAGTATGGTGAATGAATAGATTTAGTTCGTATGATGAGTTGACAGCATTTTGCAAGGGAAATTTACTGTTTAACAACAATAGATCTGTTGAGGTGATTATGACCCCAATAGCGAACACACCCCTGATTTATCCGCTGAACGCGTTTAAACCTGTCCCCTCTCCCCGACACATAAGTGTACGGGATTTCGCAAAAGCCTAAACGAGAGGGGAAGAATAAACTTTACGCCGTCAGGCTGTTAAGTTTATTCAGGGGTGTGTCCAGGTTTATCTCTTTTGAAATAGTGTGTCCCGCAATTTGGCTTATTTACTACTCAGGAATCACGGTCTCTCTTTTTTAATTCCGTTGTTGTTTTTTCCCGGGACGCTGAACCGCTGACGCCTGATTTCGGCGTTCTCCTCTTAATTCACTTAACTTTGACTGCTGCTCTGAAGTCAGTTCATTTTTAATTCTTGCCATCATTTCGAACTGTGATTTTTTCAGTTCATTTTCGAGTGAAAGAACGTTGTCGAGCTGAGCCATTGCTTCACTGACATCAACTGTTTCTGCATCCATCATGTTTTGCAGTTTTTCCATTTCATTCTGGATATTCCACTGTGCGTCTGTAAGTTTTGCATGCCTCTCATTCATCATTTTTTGAATGTTTTCGCGCTGGCTGTCTGTCAGGTTAATCTCATTCTGATTTCTCATAATGAGTTGCGGTGCAAAGAAGGCCCGGTCAAAGGCTCTCATTCCATCTCCTCTCTCTATACCCATCTGCTGTCCCTGTTTCACTCCCTGCTTCTTGCCGCCCTGAGCATGAACAGAGACCGGCTCAAATACAAAGAACAGTGCAATAATAACTGTAAGAATTGATACCATTTTAAAATTAAAAGTTACTGTTTTCATCTTCTTCCTCATTGTTTTCATTTATAGTTAAAAGCTCATCTGTTTCCAGGTAAAAATCATACGCATTCAATTCATCAGTATATGCAAGAAGATCATCTGTAGGCATTTGCCACTCTACAACGTAGAGATCGGCTTCAATGGCTGCATCATCAACTCTGTCGCTCTGATACAGAACCCAGCTGAGGCCGGCTGCTGCAATCATAAACACAGCTGCCAATTTGTAATAGAACTGAAACACGTTTGCCTTCTTCTTTTTCTCTGCTTCCGCCCACATCAACTCAAATGGCGGAGGTTCGGCTGCTTCCAGATCTCGCAACTCTTTATAAAAATTATGGATTTCACTCTGTTTTTCTTCTCTATTCATCTTACTTCAGGATTTAATTTTCAAGTCCTGCGATTCAATCAGTTTCTTTAAATTTGTTTTCCCTCTTTCGTAATGGGTGCGGGATGTTCCAACGGAAACTCCCATAACACCTGAGGCCTCTTCAATTGTCAGATTGTGATAAAACACCAGCCGAAGCACTTCATTCTGTTTTGGTGATAATTGCTTTAGCATTTCCTTTAATAGCTCGCCGCTTTCACTGTTCACCGGCTCGCTTTCATCTTCGGAGCTGTTATAATCAGCAACTGGTATCTCTGCATTCAGCTGATACTTGTTTTCTGAACGAAAATAATCCAAACAAGTAAACTTTATAACAGAAAATATCCAGGTTCTGAATGATGCATCTGAATTTTCCCTGTATATTGCATTGCCTTCCAAAACTTTTAAATAGACATTCTGCATGATATCACGCGAAACAGTTTGATTGCCCGAACAACAGTATGTTGCCCACCGAAAGCACTCCTCATGATATTTCTTCAATAAATCTTTGGTTCTGTCAATATTCATAAAGATATCCGGCTCTTCTGTTGTTAATTCGTATACCAATTTTGTTTATATGACAATGAAATTTAAAAATCTGTATTACTTTTGCTCTTTTATTTATCAAATCCGGGATTTTATAAAAAAATGTTACTCTAAAGGACGAACCTTTTTGTCTCTGTTTTTATACCTTCAATAACTATGAATAGTTACAAACTTATATCTTTTAAGCCAACTTTCAGACAGCTTTAAACGCGCGCTATCCTGCAAACCAGGGTGTACTCTACTCTGGTTTTATTCATCCTCTGTCTACGTTAAATCGTGATGAGGTCTATTCTGCATTGGGACAGGTAGCCGCTCTTGTCAAAAACTTCGGCACTACGTATTCGAGCGATGCTTTTCTGTATGTTCAGTAGGATCAACAGTAATCAGAGCTTTAGATTCAGCTGTTTTTAACCGGGTGCTCATCTTCTGCCTTCTTTAAAGTCCCACCGAACTTGGAATCGGTGGGAGGGCGGTATTTCTGGAATGGTATCAGTAACAAATTGCCCATTTTCTCATTTTCATCCGGATCCATATGGGTATCAATCCCATACTTTAAAACTTTTATATCATCTACTTCGGCAAATGTACCAAAGAGACGGTCCCAGATTGCAAATATATTGCCATAATTCGTATCGGTAAGTGGCTGTTTGTAATGATGATGAATTTTATGCATTAACGGCGTGATAAAAATATAGGACAATATACGGTCAGCCCGAACCGGCATTTGAATATTGGCATGCGTGATATGGGCAAACAGAACTGACAAGCTTTGATAAAGCATAACAATTCCAATCGGTGCACCGACAATCGCCACAGCAGCAATGGTGAAAAATATTCTGATAAATGTTTCTCCCGGATGGTGACGCAATCCCGTTGTAACATCAACCGTGGTGTCGGTATGGTGTATTAGATGAAATTTCCACATCCATTTGATTTTATGCTCTGTCCAGTGCGCAAAATAAGCACCAATTAAATCAAGCATCATCACCCCGATTACAATCTGTGCCCACAGCGGCAAATCAAAAATATAAATAAGGCCGAATTCTTTGGCTGTTACGTACGTCGAAACACCATACAGCACACCGGCAAGCCCGAAGCCAATCACGGCTGTCAGAAATGTCAAAAACAGATTGATTCCGGCATGCCTTACTTTTTTGTATTGGAATTCAAATAGGGGGATAACACCTTCGGCAATCCAGAATATAAAGATACCGCCAATCAGAATCCCGGCTCTGAACAGTGTTGGAATATCTTCAAAAAATTCAAGTACCGATTCCATTTACAATGATTCTTGTATCAATTTTTCTTTGTGAAAATGTTGATCAAGATACCGGATGATATATTTGCCGAATATATCAAATTCGAGGTTCACCTGGTCTCCGGTATTTTTCTCTTTCAGGTTTGTGTAATCCCATGTATAAGGAATAATGGCAACCGTGAACTCATCATCTTCTTCTCTTGCAATTGTAAGACTGATACCATCCACCGATATACTTCCGCGTCCAACAATATATTGTGTGTAAGAGTCAAGAAATTTTATGGTTATCAGACGGTCATTTCCTTTTGTTACGATAGAGGTAATGGTTCCCACGGTGTCCACATGGCCCTGTACGATATGTCCTTCAATCGCTTTTTCCAGTGTAAGCGACCGTTCAAGATTTACAATATTGCCTTCCGCAAGATTGCCGAGAGTCGTTTTCCGCAGAGTTTCTTCAACACACTGAACGCTGAACATGCCTGCGCCCTTATCTACAACCGTTAAACAGACGCCATTTACAGCAATACTTTCATCTATATGGGTTTCATCTGCAAACGAACACTCAATCTTTAGCTCACTTCCACCATCCAGATCTTTTCGTTCCTTAACTGTGCCAAATTCTTCTATAATTCCGGTAAACATAAGTAATTATTTTAAATTGTTATTAGATATCAGCGGTAATTAAAATATCAGAACCTACCTGCTGCCAGTTTGTCTTTCTAAACGGAACAACATCTTCCATCCTGTTAATTCCCAGGCCCAGGATGGATTTCGTTCCTCCACCCAGTAATTTGGGAGCAATAAAAATCTGCAGACGGTCAACCAGACCGTTTTTCAGAAGTGCAGTCGATAAATTTTGACCTCCTTCCACTATAATAGAAGTTATTCCTTTATCGGCTAATTTGCCAAGAGCCTCCTTTAAATTTATATGTCCCTCTTCTTCTTCAACAATCAGCATATCACCCCGAAAATAATTTGACTGCAGCATTTTCAGCATCGGGTCCTCCGCATCAGCAGCTTTTTCACGATTGTGTGTGATGAGAATCGTTTTCTCTTCATGCTCATCTGAAAGGACGTTTAACTTTCGCGGCAGTTCAAGCGGTCCGTCTATTACCACCCGTTTTGGATTTCTGCCTTCCACATGACGCACTGTCAGCGATGGATTATCGAGACTTGCAGTATTGCGGCCAACCATAACCGCATCGTAAACCGAGCGCCAGCGGTGTACCATTTTGCGGGATTCGTGACATGAAATCCACGCAGAATCTCCGTTGGGAGCGGCAATATAACCATCTGCCGTTTGTGCAATTTTGAGTGTTACAAACGGCCTTTTAAAATTCAAATAGTGAAGCCAGAACTCATTCAGGTCTTTTGCCTCTTTTTCCAGAAGGCCCATCTCAACCGTTATTCCACTGTTTTCCAGCTGCCGGATTCCTTTTCCGTCAGTATGCGGATTTGGATCCTTCATCGCGATTACTACGCGTTTTAACGGCAGATCTGCAAGCATTGCAGAACAAGGAGGTGTTTTACCGTAGTGTGCGCATGGTTCAAGAGTAACATAGAGGGTTGCGTTTTTAAGCTTACTGCGTTTTTTAACGGATTTCACCGCGATCACTTCCGCATGATCATGGCCATACCGCTCGTGATAACCTTCGCCGATTACCTCACCAATATCATCAACAATAACCGCGCCCACCAGTGGATTGGGAGATACATAGCCGCGCCCTCTCTCTGCCAGGCTCAGTGCCCTTTGCATCCAGATTTTATCTTCTTTGGAATATGCTTTACTCTTAGTCATAATTGATACTCAATATAAGGCAACTGCGTATGTCACGTATATCAAAAATATGACAGATATCTATCTTATTAAACTTTTTCCGCTACAAATAAAAAAAGGGTAAGAGAAAACTCCTGCCCTTTTTTTAATCAAACTCTTTTACTGATTTTATCTGAGGACGAGACTTCTGTAGTCTTTAATATTTGCCTCTTCTTTCAATTCTTCGAGCCAAACCTGATTAAACGATGTAAACTTCTGCTGTTCCAGGTTTCTCCGAATCGCCTCAGCTTCACTTGAAGTCATCTGTTCCGGATCAGCTTTGGTTAATTCGACAGGCCTTACAACATAAACTGCATTCTCACCCTTTATTGCTCCGGAACGCTCATTCTCATCCATTCTGAAAACAGCTCCAATTACCATCGGCTCTCTTCCGGCCCCGCTCAATACAGCACTGCTTCTCCGGATATTTTCAGCAGTTTGAATCTCTTTACTGCCTGCTTCTGCCAGTTCTTCGACAGAATCATTAGAGCTGAGTAACTCTTCCACCCTCTCAGCCATAATTTCTTTTCTCTTTTCATTTTTTACAATATTCTCAATCTGGCTTCTCACTTCATCAAAAGGCCGTACACCGGCATCAATTTTTTCTCTCAGCTGAATCACTACAAAACGATCATCCAGTTCAATAGCATCCGATATACCGTTTCTGCTAAGGCCTTCAAGTTCCCTGAGTATTTGCCTGCTTTGCCCAAGTCCGGGTATAAATGGATTGCCTTTCGTGGCAAATGCTTCCTGAACAGTTTTTCCTAATCTTTCTGCTTCTTCCTGAAAACCATCTTCACCGGCAAAAAAGCTGAAATCGCCTGCTTCTTCTGCCAGACTGTCAATGGTAGCCAGCGGATCAGCCTCTACTTTATAAGAGAGTACGGCAAATTTAACCTCATTGTCTCTTTCATCAATTTTTTTAAACACGTACGGGTCACCGTTGATTTCATATACCTCTGAGACCTCACCAACTTCGAGATCAAGAACGGGCGTATATTCTTCCCTGATATCATCCGCAGATACAAAAGTATTTCTGAACGGAACGTCGGACTGATACTGATTTATAAAAAGGGAATCTTCATCAGTTTCTGCAAATTCTGAACGTAATTCACGAACATCCTCAAATACACGGGCTGTATCTTCTGCGGTAGGAATAATTTCCCAGCTTACATATCTGAACCGGTAAGACTCCTCTCTTTGATACCGGTCTTCATTGTTTCTGTAATAATCACGTAATTCTCTGTCGGAAATAATGATTTCCGAATCACTCACATCCGCATAGGGGAATCGTACAAATTCAACATCTGCGAACGAATTATTTTGGACATATTGTCTTTTTATATCTTGTGAACTGATTTGCAACCCGGATATAATATAATTAGACATTTTTTGCTGTCTCCGGCTTTCGCGCAGCTGGCGCTCAATCATCATCCAAACCTCGGTATTTTCGGGTGCTTCAATAGCGGCCCGGAGAGCAATCCTGTCAATGGTGCCATCTTCTGCCTGAAATTGCTGACGGATAAACGGATCGGGATTCTCACCGGTTATCATTTCAACCAGTTCATTATCTGTAACTGTGATACCCAGTTCATTCATTTTCTGCTGCATGAGTTTAGAAGCAACAAGATCATCCCATGCCTGTTGTTCATAAGACGCCCTGATTTCGGGAGTCATATTACGTCCGCTTTGCCTGTTGAACTGGTCTACATATGAACTGACACGGTTATTATACTCTTCAAATGTTATTTTTTCGCCATTCACCTCTCCCATAGATTGGGGACCGGCGCCTATCGCGTCAAAAACCTGGGTATCAGCCAACACCCATAGTAATCCGAATGAGAAAATCAGAATCCACAAAATACTTGCGGTACTGTTCCTCAATTTTTCCATTACACCCATCTGATCATCCTCGTATTCTTCGGTTTAAAAATTCTTTGTTTTAGCAATTTGTTATATAGCTTTTTAATATAAGGCAACCACTTACGAAGAGCAACGAAAATGGTTTTAGTATCCTGGATTTCAAGCCGCAAAGATGAATAATCAACGATTGATTGATTAATTGATTGCTTTTACCCTAACTCAAATATTTAAAACACTTCTATCATTTTCATATGTTTCAAATAGCGTCCGGGGTCTTCATTGATACCTTTCAGTAAGCGTGTCATTTCAACAGCCATACTGTCGATGTTGTTATAGAGTGACGGATCATTGACCAATCTGCTAAAGGTTCCGTCACCATTATTTACTTTCTCCAGAATTTCATTCAGGCTTACCAACGACTTGTCTAAATTTTCCCGGGTTTCCTCCAGTTCACGAACGTTTTTCTCGAGATGGAAAAACAGGCTGTCCACTTTGGTCCGGTTATCGGTAGCCAGGGTATCAATTTGCTGCATGGTTCTGCTTGCTGCATCAATAGCTTTATCAATTTCCTGTTTCTTTTCCCTTAAAATTGTCGAGAGTGCGCCTGTTGCCTCTGCTGCGTTATTAAACGTCTCATTGACCGATTGACGTGTTTGATCATCAATTGTTTTATTCAGCTGATTCAGAAATTTGTTCAATTCGGTGAAAGTAGAAGAAAGATCTTGCCCAAGCTCATCCCCTCTATCGGCAAATACTTCGACAATACTGTCTACATAAACACCTTCTATCTCATCGCCCGAATCCACAATCCTGTCGGAATCACCTTTTTCCAATACAATAGATTTACCTTCAATGAGGCTAAGTGATGTTAAGTAAGCAATACTGCCTTCAGGAATATTGGTAATTCTTTCCAGTGTCATAGTCACTTTTACACTATCGCTCGGCAGTAGTTCCATTCTGCTAACCGATCCCACTTTTACTCCTTTATGATACACGATACTACCTACGGTAAGCCCGTCAACTTTCGGAAAGGTTGCCTCAATCTGCATTGGCTGTGAAAACAGCGGAACATCTCTCATAAAACGAAATCCGACCAATGTGATGATTATGGCGGTAATAATTGTAAGTCCGATTTTTACTTCTTTATTGATTTTCAATTTTCCGTTCCTTTTTAAATTTGATATTCACTGGCTTTGATAAATTCTCTTAGCTCTTCATGGTCTGCATGCTTCATATCTTCCGTTTTTCCAAACCAACTTAATTTCTGTTGATCTAAAAAGGCAACTTTATCAGATATTTCCAGCACACTGTGCATATCATGTGTAACTACAATGGAGGTAATGCACAATTTTTCGGCCATCCGGATAATGAGTTCGTTTATCTCGTCCGCTGTTCGCGGATCCAGGCCTGATGTAGGCTCATCGTACATCAGGTATTCCGGCCTGAGAATAATTGCCCTTGCAATTCCCACCCGTTTCCGCATTCCTCCTGACAATTCAGAGGTTTCCTTTTCCCCCACGCCTTTCAAACGAACCAGGTCAAGTACTTCTTCAACTTCATCCCGGATTTCACCTTCGGATTTATTTGTAAAGTAGCGAAGCGGAAATGCGATATTTTCAAAGGTATTGATAGAATCGAAAAGTGCAGATCCCTGGAATAAAATACCAAATCTTTGACGTAATTTTCGCTGCTGGATATAAGATAATTCATGCACATTGTCTCCGTCAATAATCACTTCACCTTCATCAGGGCATAACAGTGCATTGATGTGTTTTATCAGCACAGATTTACCACATCCCGACCTTCCGATAATCGCTACGGTTTCACTATCCTGTATGTTGAGACTGACGTTTTCCCATACAAGCAGATCATCAAAACTTTTTTTCAGATTTTTAATTTCAATCATAGATCTAAAGTAAAAGTGCGGCTAAAATAAAATCCGCAATCAGAATATAAATACAACTCAGAACGGTGGAATTTGTGGTAGCAGTACCCACTCCTTCAGCTCCTCCGCTGGCATAGTATCCCTTGTAGCAGGAAATTGATGTGATTATGAATCCAAATACAAACGATTTTACAAATCCGAAAAGTACGTTCCATTCCTTAAAAAACATTCTTGCACCTTTCATAAATTCTGAAACTGGAACTTCACCGGATATAACACCAGCCGCAATACCGCCTCCGATTCCGAAAACACTTGCAACCACATACAACACCTGGAACATTAATAGACCGGCGATCACACGGGGCACAACAAGAAAACTAACGGAGTTGAAGCCCATGGATTCAAGTGCGTCAATCTGCTCGCTTACCCTCATCGTTCCAAGTTCCGTAGCGATACGGGCTCCAACTTTTCCGGCAAGTACAAGGCTGGATATCACAGCTGCGAGCTCAATCAAAATGGATTCGGAAACAATTGCCCCAATAGTTGAAGTTGGAATAAAAGCAGACTGCAATTGATAGGAGGTCTGCAGTGTCATAACTGCACCGGTAAAAATACCGGTTAAAATAATAATCGGAATTGAATCATAACCGACCTTAATAAGTTCCTGCAACAGGTTTTTTCTATACGATCGAAATTCAGTTATTGAGCGAATAGCCTGATAGAGCAGAGTGATATACCTGCTAAACTGAATTATTGACTGCATTCACTAATTGTTGTTGGATGTAACATTCTCTATAATTAGATTTTTTGAAGACGCAATTTAATTATATTAACAGAGACTTGTAAATTTGTGCAGTAAATTTCTTTTTCTTTTGTTTAAAACCATCCTTTTTATAATCTGCTCTCAATTTTTATTGATTCAGCACGCATTAACACAACAAACCAGCCGTGTATTTCAATTTCTGGATCTGAACCAGCATGCCAGATCCGCAGCAATCGGCGGGCACCACCCTGCGTTTGAATCTCCGGATTTTTCCCTGTTTACGCTCAACCCTGCATTTTTAAGCATGGAACAAAATCACACATTGCAGGTCTCTTACATAAACCACATCAGTGACGTAAATTTCGGATCTGCATCATTCCACAAATCATTTGATAAACTCGGATCATTCGGGGCATCTCTCCATGTGCTAAATTACGGAGACCTGACCAGGTTTGATGAATCAGGAAACGATCTCGGTGATTTCTCTGCAAATGATCTCTCACTTTCACTCGGTTGGGCTCTGAAACTGAAAGACCAATGGCATGCAGGTGTTGCATTAACCGGTATCTACTCATCCCTCGAGTCGTTTAGTTCTTCTGCCCTGACCGCCACAGCTGGTATTTTTTACAATAGCATCAGCAACAGAACACAGCTTGGTGCTTCTTTCCGGCATGCCGGGTATCAGCTCTCCACATTTAACGGACGGCAGGAACCACTGCCTTTTGATATTAGCATTGGCGCAGCGCATAAACTGGAGACGTTGCCTTTCCGGCTCTATGCCACCTTGCGAAATTTACACGACTGGGACCTGAGAACCGCGAACGATGAAGATAAACCATCCGCAGCAGAACAGATATTCAGACACACGGTATTTGGAAGTGAAATATTGTTGGGCGATAGTGTTACCTTCCGGCTGGGCTACGATTCGCTGCTCCATGAACAAACAAAAACCGGAAAGCGCATTGATGGCGCCGGTTTGAGTATGGGTTTCGGCCTGAAATTAAAAACAACTGAAATTGATATTGCGAGAACCTCCTTCAGCGATATCGGGAATCTTATACAGTTAAGTTTAAAGCTTGCAATTTAATTTATTATGATCAGATATTTTACAGCCGGAGAATCGCATGGACCTGAACTTACAGGAATTGTTGAAGGGTTACCCGCAGGATTATCTCTGAATGAAGATGATATTGAACACCACCTTGTGCGGCGGCAGCAGGGATACGGCCGTGGCGGCAGAATGGCATTTGAAAAGGATCATGCCGAAATAACATCCGGTGTTCGATTTGGCTTAACAATGGGTTCACCTGTAGCCTTGCGGATGATGAATCGTGCATTTAAAAAGGATAAAAGCAACTGGCCTGTCGTAATGTCTAAAGAACCACAGCAAGAAAAGATTGAACCCATAACCCTTGCGCGTCCCGGCCATGCTGATCTTGTGGGCAATCAAAAATACCGGTTTGGTGATATTCGTCCGGTTATTGAACGGTCCAGTGCACGTGAAACAGCCATGAGAGTAGCATGCTGTACGCTTGCCCGCATTTTTCTAAAAAAATTAAATATCCAGATCGGTGCTCATGTGTTGAGAATCGGCTCGGCGGGATATGACTCCTGGAACCAGGTCCGTTCAGTAACTGAAGCCCTGATTGAAAAGGGAGCCGAACAAATCTATGAACGGGCAGATCAGTCAGATGTTCGCTGCCTTGATGATTCTCTGGGTGGAAGAATGCGTGAAGAGATTAAAATCAAACGAAAGGAAGGATCATCGCTCGGAGGTATTTATGAGATTATAGTTACAGGCCTTCCTGCAGGTCTCGGCAGTTATGTTCACTGGGACAGAAAAATTGACGGACAGCTTGCACAGGCCATTATGAGCACACAGGCGATGAAAGGCGTTGAAATTGGCCTCGGTTTTGAAGCCGGTGCAAGACCCGGCCATGATGTTCATGATGAAATTACATATACTGACGGACAGTTCAGGCGCAGAACAAACAGGGCTGGCGGGGTTGAAGGCGGAATGACCACCGGCATGCCGCTGATCATCCGTGGTGTGATGAAGCCGATCCCCACAATGATAAAACCTCTCAAAACTGTTGATATGATAACACACGAAGAACAGGACACACGCTATGAGAGGTCAGATGTTTGTGCATTGCCAAGAGCGGTGGTCGTAGCTGAAAGTGTTATCGCACCTGTGCTTGCAAATGCAATACTCCGAAAATATGGCGGGGACTCAATGAACGAAATTCTGACACGTTATAAATAAAATCAAATTCCGGAATGAGTGAAGATCAACAAGCAGGCGGCTCACGTATTAAAAAGCTTGCCGCTTTTATTAAAAAAAATCCCGAAGATCCATTTGCCAAGTTTGCACTGGCCCTGGAACTATTAAAAAGGGATGAAGTTGAAAAGGCACTGATGTTTTTCGAATCTGTTTACAGCCAGAATCCTGACTATGTGGGAGTTTATTACCATTTGGGAAAATTGTATGAAAGATTCGGCCGCCTTACTGACGCTGAAAAAATTTACACGGAAGGAGTGTCACTTTCTGAAAAAAAAGGTGATCTTCACAGCAAATCGGAACTTCAGGAAGCGTTAACACTACTAAAATCTGCCGGGGATAATGATTAAAAAATACCTTGTAACATTACTGTCATTGCTATTCACTCTCTTTTTAACTCTTTCAGCAATAACTGACGGGCATGCACAGGAAGCGAATACACACACTGTGCAACAGGGAGAGACTCTTTTCAGTATTGCAAAGCAATATGACGTTACCGTCAGTGATCTCAGAAACTGGAATAACCTTGAAACCAATTCCTCTCTTTCAATCGGCCAGGTTTTACAGGTTTCACCGCCAGCCACTGAGGAGACAATCATTCATGTTGTACAACCCGGCGAAACACTTTTTGCTCTTTCAAGAAAGTACAATGTTACCATTGCAGAAATTCAACAGTGGAATGATCTGCCTGGCCCGGAACTACCTGTCGGGGCTGAACTGATGATCTACGCAGATGAATCCGTTTCCGCTGAAAGCACTGATCCCCGGGCTGAGGAACCATCTGAAGAAGCGATCAGCCGGTCGCTTGTAGAAGAGACATCCGGATCTACCGGTTACTACCTCGTAAAAAGCGGTGATTCTCTTTCTAAAATTGCAAGGGAACACAATATGACCATTGAAGAACTAAAACGTCTTAATAACCTGCAGAGCGATGTAATAAGAGTAGGTCAACAACTAACAGTAAGACAGTCCGAATCAGCTCCCTCCGTTGCAGAAGCAGGAGATGATTTGGAGTCGTCACCACAAGGAGAATTTGTCATTTACTCTGTATCAAGTGGTGAAACACTAAATGACATTTTAAAAAAATTTGAAATGACAAAAGCAGAACTGACAGCACTGAACCCGGGTGCTGAAATCAGTGAACTGAACAGAGGACAACGCCTGACGGTCTTGATGCCACCCGTAAAGTATTTTTCAAATCCTTATAAAAAAAGAGGCGACCGGCAAAACCTTGGCAGTGTGCAGGCTCTCGTCTATCCGGAAAACAGTATATCTTCCCCCACAACAAGCGGTGAGCTTTACAACCCGGAACAGCTCACTGCCGCGCATCCCAATATGGCACTCGGCACGGTGATTTATGTTGAAAATCAACAAAATAACCGGGGAACCTATGTTAAAATTAACGACCGGTTTTCCGGCGATGGCATAAAATTGTCAAAGAAGGCATACCAGTTACTGGATTTTAACGGTACAGAACAACCTGCAGTCAATATTTACCAGGATTGAAATGAACGGCACATCCGTCAGCAGCGGATCATACATAAAGGAAACGAATACTCTTTTGTATAGCTATCTGCTCTCGCTGCCCCTTCTGTTGCTTTATGAGTTTCTGATCATTTTTTCTCAGCCCGGACAAAATCTCATTGTCAGAATTTCTGTTGATTCCTGGATAAAAAGTCTTTTTTCCTCTTTCGGGTTAGATGCACTCTCAATTACATTATTCATCGCAGCACTGGCGGGTTTGGGAATTTTGTACAGAGAGAGAAAAAAATTAAAGAGATTAAAAAAGATATATTTCGTTTATCTGATCATTGAATCAATGATTTACGCTATTCTCCTGGCTTTTTTAATCTCCTATATGGTGCAAACCATCCTGAACCTGGATGCACCCGGTTCACTGATGGAGATGAGCAAACTTCAGCTTTTTGCACTTTCGCTTGGTGCCGGGTTGTATGAGGAGCTTTTTTTCCGGGTTATTCTTATCTCTGCTTTGATGTTTTTGTTTACACGGCTCTTCCCAAAAAAATGGCCGGCTTATCTTGTATCCGCCCTCCTTGCCGCTCTTCTGTTTAGCACAGTTCATTATATTGGTGAATTCGGAGACCACTTTACAATAGTTTCTTTTCTGTTTCGTTTTTTATTTGGATTATCCTTAAATGGAATCTATGTTATAAGAGGGTTTGGAACAGCCGCATGGACACATGCATTATATGATCTGCTTGTAATATTCTTATTACAGTAATTTAAATTTCAGATATTATACCTCCAATTCCCCCAAAGGCATGTAAAATTGAGTATGTCAACGAATTAGATTGTAATTAACTATCTATTCAATACAATCAATTAGAATGATTCACAACATATTAGTAAATTACATTTAGGTCCTCGTAAAAACAATAAGTGGAAATATATTTACTATAAACAAATTAATGAGAGCTTCAATAACCAACTTTAACTGTTCTCAATAAAAGGGATGGCTGAACTAACCCAAAAAGAAATTAAGAAGCAGCAGGATTTTAATGATGAGATCCTTCCACATTTGGATGCATTATACAATTTCGCACTTCGCCTTACTACGGATCCGAACGATGCCGAAGATTTGGTCCAGGATACAATTGTTAAAGCGTTCAGGTTTTTTAGCAGTTACGAAAAAGGGACAAATGCCAAGGCGTGGCTTTTTCGAATTTTAAAAAACTCGTATATAAACAGTTACCGGAAAAAATCAAGTAAACCTCAGGAAATCGACTACGATGAAGTAGCTACGTTTTATGAGACGATTCGCGCCGAGCGGACAGAAACATCTGACCTTGAAGACAAGATGTTTCGTGAATTGATCGACGATGACATTACGAAAGCTCTTGATGAAATCCCGGAAGATTTCAGAACAGTTGTACTGCTGTGTGATGTTGAAGACTTTACTTACGAAGAGATTGCCAACATGCTGGACGTACCCATTGGTACAATCCGGTCACGCTTACACCGCGGCAGGAATTTGCTGAAAGCTCAGCTTATGGAGTACGCCCAAAAAAGAGGTTTTGCAGCTGATTAGCATCAGCAGCAAGTAAATTTTTCTGATTAATTATTCAGGACAATACGAACTGTAGTACCCACATTAAGTTCAGATTTTTGAATAAAGATTTTCCCTTTGTGATACTCCTCGATAATTCTTCTGGTAAGGCTTAATCCGAGACCCCATCCCCGTTTTTTTGTACTGAACCCCGGTTTAAAAATCTGTTTGAATTTTTTCCTGTCAATGCCCGACCCCGAGTCTTCAACATCAATAATCACTTTCTGATCCTCCTCTCCAACAGAGATAGATACAAAGGCATCATCTGAATTCTCTCTGATAGCGTCCATCGCATTTTTCACAAGGTTTTCAATAGCCCACTGAAACAATTCCGCATTAATATCGGCTTTAACCGATGAAGAGATGGATCGCCGGATTTCAACCGATTTACCAAGCTGGGGCAGCCTGCGCTCCATATACGATATTACCTGTTCCACAATCGGCTCAAGCCTTACTTTCTTTAATTCGGGCCTGGAACCGATCTTGTTAAATCGTTCGGCAACACCTCTCAGCCTTGTAATATCTTTTTCTATTTCATAGACAATATCGGACGTGCCTTCATCCTCTTTATGTTTCTCTTTCAGCAGCTGGATCCAGCCATACATGCTTGATAGTGGCGTTCCAAGCTGATGGGCAGCTTCTTTCGCCATCCCAACCCATAAATTTGACTGTTCAGAGCGTGTGATGCTCCGGTATGTTGTGTAACCCACACCAAGCAGTAATGCAAACAAAAGTACTTGTATGTACGGGAAATACCTGAGATACTGAACAGTGGCACTTTCACCGTAATAAATCAATTGTCTGAGATTGCCTTCATCACTCTCGTATACAATCTCAATGGGTGCGTGAAGCCGGGCAAACTCTTCTACCTGATCCATGTTCAGATTTTCATCCTTTACATTTCTGGAGTAGACAATTTCATTTTCATCAATACCGATAGACGGGATTACGAACCTTTCCGGTATGATCAGCTCATTCCAGATAAAATCTTCCGTAGAACCTGCAGCCTCAGCATCTTCAATGAGAGTAATAATAGAATCGGGTACCTGGGGAATCGTTTTCAGTTCACGTATCGCCCGGTTCAGATTCATGCTGGTTTCCTGGTGTACAGCCCTGCTGTTAAATTCCATAGCTTTCGCCCACAGTTCAACATTAGAGCGCTCATGTTCCATCATCTTTTCAATCAAAAATTGATTGTACAGGAATGAAGCAACGCCAAGCACAACCAGAAGTGTTACCAGAAGGATTTTAATCCAGTATGTGGAAAAATAGAGGTTTTTTACCATAAGCATTTAGTTAATGGTAAATCTGTTATGGTTCCTATCGCAGATGTATCTGCGCGCCCGGCAATTTACCTGAAAAGCTTTGTCAGGCCGAAGCTTTTCTTTTTTCATAAACAGGCGGAGCTTTCTTTTCGATCGTCTCCTTGGTTATGATACATCTTTCCACATTTTTCATGGAGGGAAGTGTAAACATAATATCAAGCATGGCATCTTCAAGTATGGAGCGCAGGCCTCTCGCACCTGTTTTTCTGGTCTTGGCCCTCTTCACTACCGCTTTCAATGCACTCTCTTCAAAAACAAGCTCCACATCCTCCATATCGAATAATTTTTTATACTGCTTGGTAAGTGCATTTTTAGGATCTTTCAGGATCTGTATCATTGCATCATCCGTAAGCTCCTCAAGGCCGCTGATGATTGGAAGACGGCCAATCAATTCAGGAATCAATCCGAATTTCTGCAGATCTTCCGGTTCCACATAGGTGAAAATCTTCGGATCATTTTTATCAAACTTAACCTGGTCAACCGTGTGAAAACCAAGTGAACTCACCGAAATTCTGCGGGAAATAATTTCCTCAAGGCCGCTGAAAGCACCTCCGCAAATAAACAGAATATTGGTGGTATCAAGCTGTATAAAACTCTGTTCGGGATGTTTACGTCCGCCTTTTGGCGGGATATTTGCCGTTGTTCCTTCAAGAATTTTCAATAACGCCTGCTGAACACCTTCGCCAGACACATCTCTTGTTATCGATGGATTATCACTCTTACGTGATGCTTTATCAATTTCATCGATGTATACAATTCCTCTTTTCGCTCTTTCCACATCATAATCGGCAGACTGAAGCAGGTTGCTCAGAATACTTTCCACATCTTCGCCCACATAACCGGCCTCGGTGAGGACCGTTGCATCAGCAATGGTAAACGGAACATCGATAATATCGGCAAGAGTCCTTGCGAGAAGAGTTTTTCCTACTCCGGTGGGACCAAGCAGCAAGATATTGCTTTTCTCGATATTTGTATCGTCAAAACGGTTGGCCCCGACTGCAGAAATTCGTTTATAGTGATTATAAACAGCTACAGAAAGAGATTTTTTGGCCAGTTCCTGTCCGATAACATATTCATCCAGCTTCGATTTAATTTCGAGCGGCTTGAGCATCGGTTTATACTGGTTGTCGCGCCGGCGAGACAAGGTTGACAAATCGCTCTGAATAATACTGGACGCATCTTCAACGCAGCGGTCGCAGATAAATACATCCGGGCCTGCAACCATGGAGTTTACTTCGTGGCTCGATCGTCCGCAGAATGTACAATGTACCAGTTCGTTATCTTTCTTCTTACTCATATAGCAGTGCGAAAATTTTTATTTAGATTTATTTCCAGGCTTGTCATCCCGTGTCATTACCCTGTCTACCAAACCATATTCAAAAGCTTCCTGGGCTGTCATCCATTTATTTCTGTCAGAATCTTTGATAATCTGATCGATCGTCTGTCCGGAATGATCTGCCAGAATCTGGCTAAGGGTACGTTTAATTCTCACTATCTCCTGCGCTTCAATTTCAATATCACTGGCCTGGCCCTGAACGCCGCCCAGTGGCTGGTGAATCATAACCCGTGCATGTGGCAATAAATTTCTCTTACCTTTGGTTCCGGCCGTTAAGAGCACTGATCCCATGGATGCGGCCATCCCAACACAAGTAGTGGATACATCACACTTAACATATTGCATTGTATCGTAAATTGCCAAACCCGATGAAACCACACCACCCGGGCTGTTGATATAGAAGTTAATATCTTTTTCAGGATCTTCAGATTCAAGAAAGAGCATTTGAGCAACAATAGAACTTGCTACTGCATCATTTACGGGGGTTCCAAGGATAATGATCCTGTCTTTCAGCAAACGGGAATAGATATCGTAAGCCCGCTCCCCACGGCTGGTTGTTTCAACCACCATAGGAACCAGTGTATTTTGAACCTGAGAGGTTGTTTCCATAGATGGTAATTCGTGTAGTGGTTGTTTCATTGTCATCTGTTTATAAACTTTTTATTCCTGTTCTTTTTCTGATTTTTCTTTTTCCTGTTCTGCTTCTCTTTTGCTACGAAATTCATCCTTCGAGAGTTCATTTATAGTAACAACATCTTCCAGTTTGTCAAAAACTTTCTTTTCGCGAATCGTATTTCTCAAATTGTCGAGAAGGCTTGGGTTCTGGGCATAATAATTTTTCATCTGGTCAACCGGCATTCCGTAACGAGCCGATTCTGTTGCAATCTGTGCATCGATATCTTCGGGTGTAATTTCAATATCATCAAAATGCTCCTGCAGTTTCTGGTTGATAAAGATCCATTTGCCCTCTTCCTCAGCCTGATCACTCATATTGTTTTTGTACTCTTCGAGATCAAAATCAGGCGGTAAGTCCTGTCCGCCCATCTGCTGTTTCAGATATTCCACATATGAATTTAAAATCTGATCTTTAAAAACGTCCGGGATTTCAAAATCATGTGCACCGGTCAGCTCTTTTCTGGCTTCCTGCTGAAAGATTTCTTTGGATGATTCATCATAATACTGCTGCATCCGGCTCTTTATATAGCTATTCAGTTCATCCACATTTTTAGCTTCACCGCCGGACTGTTCTTTTGCAAATTCATCTGTCAGTTCCGCTTCTTCGTTTTTCTCAACTTTCTTAACGTGAATTTCGAACTTATCTTTTTCATCTTCTTCTCCCACTTCCATTTTCACTTTATCACCGGCCTTTTTGCCTTCAAGTGCGTCCAGAAATTCTTTAGATCCCTCATCTGATAAATCTATTTTCTGATCCTCGTCAACCTCGCCTTCAACAGGCTCATCATTTTCATCCAGGGTGACGGCATCCACAACAACCCGGTGTTCAGATGTTATTTTTTCATCCACCTCTTCCCAGTTTCCCTGCTTTTCGAGCATCCGCTCAATCTCTTCTTCAACCTCTTCATCGGTTACATCATGCACCATTTTATCAACTTCAATAGTGCTCAGATCCGCAAGTTCAAAGTCGGGCTTGGCGCCGATTTTAAATTTTACCTCAAGTTCACCGTCTTCCCACTCAAGATCGAGCATTTTGGATTCACCAACCGGCTCATATTCCGGTACAATCTTTTGTTGAAATGTCTCTTCAACATATTTTTGAATCTCTTCCAGTTCAATGTCTTTGCCAAATCGCTTTTTGATGATGGAAAGGGGAACTCTGCCAGGCCTGAATCCGGGCATTTGAATTTGATTCTGATACTTTTTGTATGCCGAATTAAATTTATCGGCTAAATCTTCGCGATTGGCTTTAATAGTTATCTCTTTATCTACAGATGTAAGTTCCTGAACAGAAATGTCCACGTATATGTCCTCTAAATTAATGGTTTCAATAAGATTGGTTGTTAAGTACGAGAGGGGGGACTCGAACCCCCACACCGGTTAAAGTACCAGATCCTAAATCTGGCGCGTCTACCAATTCCGCCACTCTCGCAGGCGAATATTTTTCTGATTTATATAATCAGAATCATAGCCTCTAAAAATACGGTTTTCTATTAGCGTATTCAACTACCTGATTCGGAAACTTCAACGGTAACCGAAGGGCTGGTGATTATATCGGCAACACCGCCTGGATTTCCCGGAATGGAATTCGCAACAAATGATGTTGGTCAGCCACAATTCCAGCACCTCAATTTAATTTTGTGCCCATGCAGACCTCCTGCTCTTCCGTAACTCTAAGTCTGCACTGGATACCTGAAAAAAGTTTATTCCGCGATTATCCAAACAAAAAGATTGCCTCTCCTATGAACCCGCTCATCTTTTTTTTATTTTTCCTGAAACCTTTAAAATAAGATTTAATCTGATGTTCCGTAATCTTCGTCTTATTTACATCACCACAAAAGATAAGAAAGAAGCTAAAAAAATAGGGAGTGCACTCGTAAAAGAGAAACTTGCAGCCTGTGCAAATATTATAGATGGAATGGAATCCATTTACCATTGGAAGGGAGATATTGAATCAGATACCGAATGCATCCTGATTGCCAAAACAACCAATCAAAATGTGAGAAAACTAACTGAACGGGTAAAAGAGCTTCACAGCTATGAAGTCCCCTGTGTGATCAGTCTTACACTCACGGAACAGGAGGGGAATGAAGAGTATCTTGACTGGCTTACCGATTCTGTTCTCTCTCCCAAACCCAACATCGGGCCTGAATAGATGCCACTCAAAATTACAAGAAACGGGTATATCTGCAGTGCAAGGATTGATCGTCCTGATGCAAGAAATGCCATCAATTTTGAGCTGATGGACCGTTTCGAATCGCTGCTTGATGAACTGGAACAGAGTGAAGATTACAGAGTCTTTATTTTAACAGGTACGGGAAAAAGCTTCATCTCCGGCGGGGATTTGCGCGAGTTTCATCAGATTAAAAAGGCGGAACCTGCACGATTGATGGGGAAGCGTATGCATAAAATACTGCAGCGGATTGAAGAACTGCCGATGTGGACGGTAGCTGCCGTAAACGGATATGCCTATGGCGGCGGCTGGGAGATTATGCTTGCATTCGACTTTCGGGTTTCTGTTCAGAGTGCCGCTTTCGGCTTTACCCAGGGGAAATTTTATCTCCCGCCAGGCTGGGGCGGATTGACGCGTCTTACCGAAACCACAGGGCGGAAAACGGCTCTCTGGTTGCTTGCCACACAGGAAGTCCTGGATTCGGACCAGGCCCTGGATTTTGGCCTGATCAACCGCATCTGCCCGGATGATAATTTTAATGAATCGGTTCAGGAACTTGCAAATCAGCTTTCAGTCAACGGCCGGGAATTTATCATGCATCTCAAAAAAAAATCGATGTTGAGGCGCAATGAACTCTATCAAAATATTAGAGAAGAACTTGAGCCTTTCGGCCATTTCTGGGAACATAATGAGCATATTCGCCGGGTAAACAACTTCCTGGACAAAAAAAGTAAATCATGAAAAATATCACACATGAACTCCGGAGAGTTCTGACAATTGCCCTGGATGAAGACAGGGGCTTCGGCGACCTGACATCCGCATCTATCTTTTCAGATGAAACCGGCACCGGTACATTTACCTCAAAAAATAATGGCATCCTTTGCGGTGCCGATAGCATAGCGGAAGGCTATGGTTTAATTGACCCTAAAATCAGCGTAGAGCTATTTAAAAGTGATGGTGACAAAATAGAAAAAGGAACTGACATTGCCCGGGTTTCCGGCCCGGTTCAGTATCTGCTTACCGGCGAGCGCATTATTCTGAACCTCATTCAGCATCTGAGCGGAATCGCAAGCTCAACATCGGAAGCAGTCAAAAGACTCAGTGATCCATCCATTAAACTTTGCGATACGCGGAAAACACTTCCCGGACTGCGGATGCTCCAAAAATATGCCGTAAGAACAGGAGGCGGATTCAACCACAGGTTCCGGCTGGACGATGGCGTGATGATCAAGGATAATCATATCGCAGCATCCGGAAGTATACATTCAGCTGTTAAAAAAGTCCGCGATAAGGTCGGGCCGCTTGTAAAAATTGAGGTGGAAACAGAAAATTCTGCTGAGGTGAAAGAGGCTGCGGAAGCAGGTGCGGATGTAATCATGCTCGATAATAAATCTCCTGACGAAGTGCGGTCACTCAGAGAATTAATCCCCAATCACATTCAAATTGAAGTATCCGGGGGAATTACACCGGAAACCATTGCAAGTTATCATGATTGCGGGGCTGATTACATCTCCATGGGGTCTCTTACACACTCTGTACAGGCGCTGGATATAAGCTTTAACCTGGAAGGCGGGAAGAAGTAACTGCATGCGTATTAACAGAATCTTTATTCTAACGTAATAAATTGTTTTATTTAGGAGTTATGTAAACTGAAAGGGAACGAAAAAACCAAAACAGTTATTCTGATTTTTAGAACTTGATTTCTCAATAAACAATTATACAAAGATGGAACTTTTCGATATTCTGGAGCAGGAGTCGACTGCTACACTGCCCGAGCGTTATCAAACTCTCACCGAAAGTGAGATGAAAGAGAGGGTGATTGAGATTAAAAATAAGTTTGGCAACAAGCTCTTTATGCCCGGACACCACTATCAGAAAGACGAAGTAATTCAGTTTGCAGATGCACGCGGAGATTCTCTGAAACTGGCACGAATCTGTGCTGACCAAAATGAGGCTCAGTATATCGTTTTCTGCGGTGTGCACTTTATGGCTGAGACAGCCGATATGCTCACAAGTGATGAACAAATAGTGATCCTGCCGGATATGCGCGCCGGCTGCTCAATGGCTGATATGGCCGATATTGACCAGACGGAACGCGGCTGGAAAATTATGCAGGAGGCACTCGGAGATACCATACTCCCGCTCACCTATGTAAACTCAACAGCAGCGATCAAAGCATTTGTTGGCCAAAATGGCGGCGCTACCGTAACTTCGGGAAATGCTAAAAAGATGCTTCAGTGGGCTTTTACACAGAAAGAGAGAATTCTGTTTCTGCCTGATCAGCATCTGGGCAGAAATACTGCTTATGATCTTGGGATTCCGCTGAACCAAATGGCTGTCTGGGACCCGATCGATAACCGGTTTGAATATGAGGGTGATATTGAGAATGTGAAAGTGATTCTCTGGAAGGGTCACTGCTCGGTTCATGAAAAATTCAATACCAAGCACATTGAAAACCTCCGGAACAGAGATCCGGAGATGAAAATTATCGTCCATCCGGAATGTCTCTATGATGTGGTGCAGGCAGCGGATCTTGCCGGCTCAACAAATTTTATCATCAAAACCATTGAAGCCGCTCCCGCCGGAAGCAAATGGGCGATCGGCACTGAGATGAATCTTGTAAACCGGATTATTGCTGAACATCCTGACAAAGAGATCGTTTCACTAAACCCGTTTCTCTGCCCGTGCCTCACAATGAACAGAATTGACCTGCCTCACCTGGTATGGGCACTCGAAAAACTGGAACAGGGAGAAATCGTAAATCAGGTAAAAGTTCCTGATGATATCAGGGAATATGCAGTGCTGGCACTCGACCGCATGCTGGAATTGTCCTGATTCTTGAAGACGGCACACCTGTTGAAGGCAAAGAAGCCAATCACGAGCGTGAGATTGAGTTCTTTTCAAATGTGGAATCTTTTAACGGAATGGAAGTAACAGCCATTACCACAAACGAAGAAGAAGGCCAAACCGCCGTTGAAAGCACGTTGGACATCACTTTCAAAGGCGGCAACCGTGTGACCGTCGAACAGGTCGCAACCCAGCAGTGGGAAGGCAACCAGATTGTGCGTGAGCTTTTTTATAATACGCAGCAGCGGTAAAATGAATGCAAACAAAATCAAAGCCACCTTTCACAGGTGGCTTTTTTTATGTTTGCTGCAATTATATGGCTTCATTTAAAAATTATATCCTGCCGGAATGGTAGAGCAAACTCCACTTTGGACTTTATTTTATTCTTTAAAAGAAAAGAGTAATATTTGACCCGGCATTTGTTCAGGGTGCGTGAATAGCGGCAAATATATCCCCGCATTCACCTTCCTCGTCCGGTATCTCCGTAAAGGGTGCAAAATTAACGACACAGCCGCCTTCATAGGAGTTTATTTGCTCGCTTACCTGTCCGGGTATTTTAGGGCCGTGGCTTCTCAGAACGGCGTGAATCTCTGCTTTTTGAGCATCCTGCAGGCCACCAAAATTTGGCAAACCAAAAAGTTCATGAATCGAACCGGTGTCATCATTCTCTTTCAGGTGAGCTGAGAAATTTCCCTTTCCGTTATTTCCTGAAATATGTC
>CAZFAJ010000030.1:0-4763 GCA_964517005.1 uncultured Balneolaceae bacterium
AAAAAAATAAATTGCTTTATCTTGCGAGACAAAAATACGAAAGATTCCCTTACAAAGAAATATCATTTCCTAATCTCAGCAGATAGCTTTACAGGCTTACAAAAACCCTTTGGGTATTCATCCAGACATGAACTGCTCCTATGTATATCGATTGCTTGATTTGAGTGAAACATCCTCTTATTAAGATCATTATGGGAATATTTGTAACATCTCATAACCTCAAAACTCCTTTATTAGTAAACTTTCCAATCATGATTTATTCGGATGAAAAGAGGCCTTACACTTTTAATAACCTATTCTGCAGGAGTTGTAGGAATTTTTCTTGCCGGGTATTTTTCTGATTTTATAAACCTTTGGCAATCCTTTTTGGCAGCTTTTATGGTCGCCGTCCTGTTTGTGCTGCATCTGTACAGGACACTGGTTAAGCATAAAGTCAGCGGTAAAAAAAAGCTGGCACTCGTTTCCGCGCTGGTTATTTTATTCTCCCTGCAAGCTGTTGCGTCCAGCATTCTCTATAATAAATCTGTTAAACAACACCTATTGCTGAGAGAGATAAGAACCCATATTTCGGAAACTCTGGTAAAAATGGAAATGGAAAGAGCCCTGCATCAAACACTTCGCAACTACTACTCTGCTGAAAATAAAAAGGAGACCGAATCCCTTGAATTCTTCTTCAGAGACCTGATGAATGACCGTTTTATGCCTGAAAACGCACTTTCGGCATCTTTGCCCGATAACAATGAGGATTTTTCTGTTTATTACGATTTCGCTTCGCCCGACTCCCTTATTCTCACAGCAGTTGCAAAAATAGCTTTCGGAACGGATCCAGAGTTCGATAATCTGGATGATCAAACAGGGATGCTCCAGGCAAAAAGCATTCTAACATTACAAGGATGGACCTATGCCAGGGAAAACTGAAAAAAAATTCACACTACCTCTGCTGATCCTTGTAACGGTTTTAGCAGTAACCCTTTTGATTTTTCTGGGTAGCCACCTCAGGGATAAGAGTTATGGCCAGGAGATCATAAGGGGTACCAATGCGATCTCCGTCCCTGCTATGGAAATTCAAATGATGAATGTTTTAACTAACATCTCTGAATTCGGAGGAGATGACATCGACCGGGAAAGAAAAATTTTCAGCTATGCAGCTGCTGCAGCCGGAGTGCTGATTTTATTTGTGATTTCACCGTTTCTGCTCATCAGCAGTTATTCGAACCCTGATGAAAAAAGAACTTTTGGATGGTATGCAGGAGCTGTAATTCTATCATTGGGCGTGTTTTTCTCTACATCAGTGATTGTAAATACGCTCACAGCAGAAACAGAAAGCGCTGAAAGTATCACTCAAAAAAACCGTGAGAAAAACCAGCTGCGTATGCAACTCATGAATCTTGCTTTTGAAGCGGCAGAAGCCGCTGTTTTACCGGGCGAATTTGGCGGTGGCAGCGGCAGTTTTAAGAATTTTCCGGACGGGAATGGCAATGAACCGAGGGAAATACGGCTGGCCGACCTCTCCTCGTCTCAGGCTGCCGGGCAATCGTATCATTTTGAAATCACTGACCAGGTGACGGATTCTGCAATTGTCATCTCAGGAAGTTTTACCCACTCACTCTCGGATACCCCCGAAACGCTGGCCGTAAAAGTGACACCGCATGAGCCCGGTGTTTTTCAGTTTATCAGAAACTAAACCGGTCGGTTTTTTACCAGGCCTATCGATTCTTTTTCCGCAATCATCAAAATGCATCCTGTCATTTCGTTGGTTGTGGCTGCTTTCAAAAATGCAGTTGTACGATTCACCGATTCAACAGTTCTACGATCCAACAAACAAAAAACAACTAACAACACACTATCTGCAAAATACCACAAACTACCCGTACTTCTCTATTAACTTATCTCTCTCATCTTTGAGTCCTTTACTCATTCCCACTTTATAGATATGTGGATTTTCAAACCGCTTGTATTCATCCGGCAACTTCTTCAGCCGGCTCAGGGCAAATTTCTGAATATCATTAAGTGATCGTCTTTCAATCACACGGGAGCCGTCTTCCATCACTTTGTGGAGCAAGGGTTCTTTCGAACAGTTTTTAAATGTCAATGACCGGTCTGGCTCAAAAGGATGATGTATCTCTTCAAAATCCTCTTCTCCTTCCAGGGCCACGGCATCCGCCCCAATCCATTTCCCATCTTCATCACTTATCCTGTAGACCTGATTGCGATCGGGTAAAGTGACTTTTGCAATCGTTTCCGACAATTTTATTCTGGGCTGATGATTGGCGTAAGAGAGTTTATAAACACCATCTAATGCTGAATCCGGCCGGCCAATTACCAAGCTGGTTCCAACCCCAAACAGATCAATCGGCGCTTCCTGGTCAAGCAGGCTTTTGATTACATATTCATCAAGCTGATTCGACGCTGCAATCTTCACGTATGAAAGGCCTGCGTCATCCAGCATCCTGCGGCTCGCTTTTGCAAGCCATGCAAGGTCACCGCTGTCCAGGCGGATACCCTTCAGCTTGTCCCCCTTCTCTTCCATCTCCTTCCCAACTGTAATCGCATTCGGAACTCCGCTTTTTAACGTGTCGTAGGTATCCACCAAAAGCACGCAGTCATCCGGCCTGCCAGCTGCGAAATCCCGGAATGAATCGATTTCATTATCATAACTCTGCACAAATGAGTGCGCCATGGTTCCGGATATGGGAATATCAAAATCGCGTCCCGCCCGTACATTGCTTGTGGAATCAAATCCGCCTGCGATGGCTGCCCGGCTTGCATAATATCCTCCCGGGCCGTGTGCCCTCCGAAGGCCGAAATCAACCAGTTTCCTCTCCCCTGCAACCAGCCTCATCCGGCTCGCCTTTGTTGCAACGAGAGTCTGAATATTCAGAATATTCAGCAACAGGGTTTCAATGATCTGGGCCTCTATTATATCGGCTTCAACCTGAAGCACCGGCCGGGTGGGAAAAACAAGATCTCCTTCGCGCGAGGAATATATAGTCCCCCTGAATTCAAAGTTTTCAAGATAATCGACAAAATCCGGATCAAGGCCGGTTTTCTTCATGTAAGCCAGATCCTGCTGATCAAATTTCAGGTTTTCAAGGATATCAAGAAGAGTATCGAGACCGCAAAATACTGCGTAACCACCATCAAACGGAAGTTTTCGAAAAAAATAATCGAATACCGCCCTGTTTTTATACCGGCCTGTCTGGTAATAAACCTGGGCCATGGTTAATTGATATTGATCGGTGTAGGTGGCTGTATAGTTTATCATTTTATCTTCTTTCTAAACAGGTTAGATTTTCTCCTTCATTTTTCACTCTTTAAAAATCAGTCTTGCATCATCTATTTATACAAAACTTAATTCTTCACGTTTTAATTTCCATTTTCTCTGCAAAATAGTCGCAAAAATCCCTCATATCGCCACTGATTCGCTTATCATCAATTGCATTTTCAAGCGAATCTGCCATGCTGGTAAGTGTCTGATGAAAAAAAATCTTCATCTCATCTACCGTCATCTCCTTTGTCCACAAGTCAAGTTTGAGGGTGTCTTTGGTGTTGTGGTCCCAGAATGATAATAACATGGCCCGCGCTTCCGCTTCATCTTTTACTTTCAGGTCATCGGCACTCCATTCGATTTTACTGGGTATGCTTTTTTCGTCAAGGGTTACGGTGATGCTTATCTCTTTTTTTTGTTCCTTTGCCATTTTTTTAATATTCGGTTTTACATTTTTCGCGAAGAGTATCAAGTACTGTTTGAAAGTCGGCGGGAAGTTTGGAGTTGAACTCTGTCTGCTCACCGGTTGACGGATGTTCAAAACCCAGGGTTTTCGCATGCAGGGCCTGCCGGGGCATACGTTCAAACATCTTTTGAAACATCACTTTTCGTGAGCCGGTATTGGGACCGTATCTAACGGAATCTCCGCCATAAGTCTCATCTCCAAATACATAATAACCTTCCTTCTGCATATGAACCCGGATTTGATGAGTCCGGCCTGTCTCAAGGCGTATTTCAAGGAGAGCCAGGTAGTCGAAATACTCCAGGGTTTTAAAATGAGTGACTGCGTGTTTTCCTTCACCTTCCGGAAGAACTGTCATGATCTTCCTGTTTTGAGGTGAGCGGCCAATGTTGCCTGTTATGGTGCCTTCCCGTGGTGGTTTTCCCCAGACGATCGCCCAGTAGGTGCGGTCAACATCTTTTTTTGCAAATTGTTTTGCCAGTTTGTGGTGTGCAATATCATTTTTCGCCACTACAAGGAGTCCGCTGGTATCTTTGTCCAGCCGGTGCACGATGCCGGGCCTCAGGGTTTTGTTGTCCGTTTTTGAGAGATTTTTATTGGTGTGGTGAAGCAACCCATTTACAAGCGTTCCCTGCCAGTTACCGAATGCGGGATGAACAACCATATCCGCAGTTTTATTCACAATAATTAAATCATCATCTTCATAGACGATATTTAGATCCATCTCCTGGGGTTTCGCCTTCTCCGGCGGCGGCTTGGGAAGGCTGATTTCAATGACGTCTTCAGGCTGCATGATGTACGATGGCTTCTGATGTTCGCCGTTCACCAGCACATATTTGCCCTTAATTGCTTTTTGGACTTTACTCCTGGTGGCGTTTTGAACAAAAGAGGTAATGTAGACATCCAGCCTGACATCCGTATGCTGCCCCTCCGGCACATGAAGCATATAGTCTGTTCGATTCGGATTTTCTTTTTTCACCAGCATAGTTTTAAAAGATACAAAAAATTCAGGTGTAAGGATTTCACGAATTT
>CAZFAJ010000030.1:4863-10842 GCA_964517005.1 uncultured Balneolaceae bacterium
TCAAAATTCATAATTCAAAATTCATAATTATTAAGCTTGCTTAAAACCCTTTACATAAAAGATTTTGCCCTGATTGATGAGCTTGAGGTTTCGTTTGGGACGGGCCTGAATATTCTTACGGGTCAGACCGGAGCCGGCAAGTCAATTATCATCGGAGCACTGAATATGATTTTAGGTGAACGCGCCGATACGGAAGTGATACGCCAGGGTGCAGCCAAAGCCATTGCCGAAGCATCCATAGAGATTGGAAAAGATGAATTCATTGCAACTATTCTGGAAGAAAATTCAGTGGATTTTACCTCTCTGCTGATTTTGAGGCGGGAGATCCGTCAGACAGGCAGCCGCGCTTTTATTAATGATACGCCTGTTACCATTGGTGTATTAAAACAGGTCGGTGATTTACTTGTGGATCTGCATGGCCAGCATGAGCATCAAATTTTGTTAAAAGAAGAACATCATCTGTCCGTTATTGACCAGTTTGAACCGGTTCAGCCCCTTCTTGAAAAGTATCAGAAAGAATACAAAACATTGTCGGAACTGAAGCAACAATTGGCAAATCTGAAAAAACGTGAATCCGAATTGAAGGAAAAAACCGAACTCTACCGGTTTCAGCTGAAAGAACTTCAGGAAGCCGAACTTCAGCCGGATGAGGAAGAAGAAATAACTGCCGAAATGAACCTGCTCGACAATGCCGAAGACCTGGATCAGAAAGCAGCGGCCATTACAGAAATCGGTAATAATGAAGAGGCCGGTCTGATTGATCTTCTGAACCGTGTGAAACTTCACCTGGAAGATATGGCACGAATTGAGCCTGGTTTTGAAAGCTATCTTGAGGAGGTTAACACTGCACGAATCAGCTTACAGGAAACCATTCAGTTTACAGAGCGATATCGCGACCGGATTGAATTCAACCCTCAGCGGTTGGAAAAGCTGAGAAAGCGTCAGTCTGACCTCAACAGGCTGCAAAAAAAATATCAGCGGGATATAGCGGGTTTAATCGGGTACATGAATGAAATACGGTCGGAGCTGAACACGGCCGAAAATTTTGATATTGAAATTGAAAGCTTGGAAAACAGAATTGAAAAACAGGCTGCTGAAATAAAAAAAAGAGCCCTGTTGCTGCATAGTAAACGCTCAGAAATCGGCGCACACTTATCTGCAGGCATCGTGGATTCCCTGAAATATCTTGGGATCGAAAATGCGGCATTCCGGGTAAATGTAAACTGGCTGTACGGTGAAAAAGGCTGGATTCAGATTGACGACAAGCCGGTTCAGTGCACCATTAACGGTTGTGATGATGTCCGGTTTTATATTTCCACTAATAAAGGAGAGGACCCGAAACCCCTGGCTAAAATTGCTTCTGGTGGTGAAATCAGCCGTGTAATGCTGGCAATGAAATCCATTATTGCACAAGAACAGCATCTGCCGGTGATGATTTTTGATGAGATTGACACGGGTATCAGCGGCAGGATTTCAGAAAAAGTGGGCAAAATGATGAGACAGCTTTCAGAACAGTGCCAGATCATTGCTATCACACATCAACCTCAAATCGCAAGCCAGGCACACAAGCACTATCGCGTCGAAAAAAGAGAAGAGGAAGATCGGACGGTAACGCGGATCAAATCCCTGTCGGAAGATGAGCACATCCGTGAAGTGGCAAGCCTGATGAGCGGCGAAGAGATAACCGATTCAGCACTAAGCAGCGCACGTGAACTCATCAATCGCGGAAACTAACCGTTCGAGGCCGTCCAAAAAGTAACGTTGGCCACAGCTGATAACCTGAAAAAAATGGGATATAAAAATGTAAAGTCACTTGCCGGTGGATGGCGCGAATGGAAGAAAAAAGAGTTGCCTGTTGAATCATAATTACCCGGAGGAATCAATTCTACAGTATGCAGTAGTCAGTAGGTATCAACAGTAATTGTGGAATTGCAACAAAAAAGTGGACATAAATTTTCTTTTATAAACCTCAGATTTTAAATCTTCTTTTAAAAATCAACCGAGTTGAAAAATCCTACATCAACTGTATAGTATCCGCCCACCATCTTCTCATCATAGGCATGAAGGCGAGTTAAAACCTGAGAACAATCTGCCGAAAAAATGTCCTGGAATTTTCCATTTTCGGGCTTAATCGTTCGATTCACAATTTGATTGTCACACTCATAAATTATCCGGACACTGTCGGCGCCGGAGACGGCTTTGGTCATCAGTTCAAAACCATCCAGGTCCAGGGGCTGTTTCAGGGTCCATTCAATATTGTTCAGTGCAGGATGGGTAAAGTTGTAAAGCTCTGCAGCCGATACTTCCTCCTGATTCTCTCTGGCATATTCGATGTCATTGGTAAAATAGACTTCAACAAAAGGATTTTCTTCCAAAAATTCTAAAGCTGCCTGACGTGTCTCCGGCTCAGATTGATATTCAGAAATTTTCCTCCCTTCTGAATACATCACAAAAGTTTCGTTCTGTGAGTCATTTCCGGCATCCGACACTTGTTCAGCAGCCGTTACCGCCTGTTTGCTGTCCCTGCTATCCGATTCGTGCTCCTCCGGACTGCAACCTAATAATATAAGTGCCAGTATTAGTCCCATCCATTTCATATGAAAATGTACTAAAAAAAGATGAATAGATTATCTTCATCCTTGTTTAGAAAAAAAGTCCCCCCGCCAAGATTCAATTAACCTGATTATGCAGATATAAGATAACGTGTCTAATTTTTTAAATTATATTATAAATAACAAATATAATGAATGAAGACGACATGAAAGGAATGATTATTGAGAATATAAAAGACTTGAATGAAACGGATCAGCCCCTGTCTCTCATAGAACTGCCAAAACCTGAGCCGAGTGCGTATGAAGTTCTGATCCGGGTAAGTGTATGTGGCGTATGCCATACTGAACTGGATGAAATTGAAGGCCGCACCCCGCCTCCTGAACTTCCTGTGGTACCCGGACATGAAGTTGTCGGAGTTATCGAAAAATGTGGAAAAGATGTATCAGGTGTGAATACGGACGTCCGTGTCGGCGTTGCCTGGATCTTTTCAGCTTGCGGAGAGTGTGAACATTGTATTGAAGGCGATGAAAATCTCTGCAACAATTTTACAGCCACCGGCCGCGATGTAAATGGTGGCTATGCGGAATATATGGTTGCGCCCGCTTCCTTTGTCTATCCAATACCTGATTCCATTTCAGACGAACAGGCCGCACCTATGTTATGCGCCGGCGCCATCGGTTACCGGTCACTGATGCTCACCGAAATAGAAAACGGAAAGCGCCTTGGGTTAACAGGATTCGGAGCCTCGGGACATCTCGTTTTGAAGCTGTCACGATATCTTTATCCTGATACCGATATCTATGTGTTTGCACGAAGTAAGAGACAGAGAAAATTTGCAATGGAGCTGGGCGCTGTCTGGGCAGGGGACACGGAAAAGGAATGCCCGGAAAAACTCCACGCCATCATTGATACAACACCTGTCTGGAAACCGGTTGTGGAAGCTTTAAAAAACCTGGAGCCTGCCGGAAGGCTCGTTATCAATGCAATCCGAAAAGAGGATACGGACCAGGAGTATCTATTAAAAATGGATTATGCTGAACATCTGTGGAAAGAAAAAGAGATCAAATCGGTGGCCAATGTAACCCGAAAGGATGTATCGGAATTTCTGAAAGTTGCTGCTAAAATACCCATTGAACCTGATGTCACACTTTTCCCGCTGGAAGAAGCAAATAAAGCGTTGATGCAGATAAAACAAGGCGGCGGAAAAGGAGCCATTGTCCTGAAGATAAATGATAAGAACACTGTTTAAGTTAGATTATTTGCATATTTTAAACCCTCTTGAGAAACCGGAAATCATAAAAACACGTTCTTAAATTTGTGATTATTACTCCAGAGCTGATATTACTTGTGCTTGCCTTTTCAAAGTCAGATGAATTTGAAGGTGGCGAACTCAGCCAGAAAATTAAAAACGGAGATCAGGAGGCTTTTAAATTATTTTTTGAAAAACACAATCAACCGCTCTACCGGTTTCTGGTGAGCCGGGGCGTTGACGGTCCGGTTGCGGAAGATCTTGTACAAAAAGCTTTTCTCATAATCTGGGAAAAAAGAAACGGGATTAATCCTGAAAAATCACTGAAGGCATACCTTTTTCAGATAGCATATTCGAGAATGCTGAATCATATTCGCGATCATAAAAAGTTTTATGATGGCGATGATATTCCCGATCAGACAAACAGCACAACACCGGAAGATGATCTCGAAAACCATCAGCTGAAAATGGCTATTGACAGAGCTGTAGCTGCAATGCCTGATAAACGCAGAATGGTCTTTGAATTCTGTTTTTTAAAGGATTTCACCTATCGGGAAACAGCCGAAGCAATGGATGTGAGTGTAAAAACTGTTGAAAATCACATGGCACTGGCCCTCAAGGATATGAGACATTCCCTGAAGATGTACCGTGAAAATAATAATATTGATTAGGGGTAACATCCCGCTGACGTGTAAAACGGGTGAACTCTAACATAATTCATAAAATCATGTTCTCAATAAAAAATAAAATCTACAACTTGAAAGCTTTGCCATTGGCTCTTTTGGCAGGCTTGATGATTACTTCCTGCACGATAGACAGTGTGGATACTTCTAAAGATCAAATTTCTGATGCAGACCTGGAAGCTGCAGGTCAAATTATCGGTGAATCCCTTTCCGATCAGAATGATGGTATTTTAACAAGCCTGAACGATGCTATCGCGATTCCTTCAGAAGGCGGATTTGACGATGTTGCTTCATCAGCACTGGCCAAACCCACAAGCTCTGCAGCTAATGATGATGATAATAACAGCGGCAGAGGCTCTGAAAGAAATTTCAGTTACTCTTTTGACCCCGAAACGGGAACACATACACTTTCCTTTGATAGAAGCGTAGACAGACCCAACTTCTCAAAAAGTTCTTCAGCTACACTTCAGTACATATTTCTGGATGTGAACGGTGAATTTATAGTGTTTCCGAGAGCTCAGAAAGACCGGATTGAAACCATTGATTTTTCAGGCATTCGAAACGGATCACTTGAAACGCCCCGGAAAAAATCTTCCTTTGAGCGCGAAGATGAATTTCTTATCGACGGGCTGACTGATGGATCGCCTTTCTTATCCATAGACGGCGTTCACAGAGGCTCAGGTAATTTTGAGGCTACCGGTAATGACGGCCAGCTTTTGGAGAGAAACTATACGATCCTTGTCGATTTCCTGAATGTGCAGATCGATAAATCTCAGGCAGAATTTGGAGGAGATCTCAGCAAAGGTGTTACCGGTACATTAACGTACGAAATTAACATCAACCGTACCAGAAACGGTGACACAGAAACTAAGACAATCCAGGGAACCGTTGAGTTTACAGGCGATGGAACCGCACTTCTCCGATTTGCTGATTTCTCAAAGATTTTCAGAATAAAACTGGATGATGGTAAAGTTTTTGACGATGATGAATTTGAAGGTATTGTCAGATCTGTAAATCTTGATGAATCCTTTTTTACACTCACCAACGGACAGCGCATTAAAGTAACTGATGCAACTGAAATCGATGATGACGGTGATCTCTTCTCTCTCGAAGAAGTAAATCGTGCCATTCAAAATGGTTTTATCGTTGAAGCTGAAGGTGATGTTGAAAGACGTGAGAATTCTGACTTTCTATTTGCAACTGAGGTCGAATTTGAATTTGATGACGATGAAGATTTCGAAGGTATCGTTCAATCCGTAAATTTGAATGAGTCTGCATTTACGTTAGAAAACGGACGCACATTTCTGATTACGGAAGAGAGTGAAATAGATGATGACGGAGATCTTTTTTCACTTGAAGAAGTAGATCGTGCTGTCAGAAACGGCCAAATAGTTGAAGCTGACGGTGAGTTCATCCGCCGAAGAAATGCCGGCATAAACGTAGTTATTGAAGTCGAATTTGAATTTGACGATGACGATGATGGTGACGATGATG
>CAZFAJ010000030.1:10942-31369 GCA_964517005.1 uncultured Balneolaceae bacterium
TGACGATGATGACGATGACAACGACGACGATGATGATGATGATGATAATGATTAAATAATAACACGCAGCTTCATATCAATATGAGTGCCGGAATCCTGCCCGGCACTCATATTTATCTACCTGACTATTTTATACATTTGCCAATGAAATGAACAATACTCAACTGCCACATAACGACCCGGATCTTACGCTTGCAAAAAAAATTGGTGAGTGCAGAGATAATCATGAGAACCTGAACACAATCAGTGATAACCTGCCCGATTATTTGTTAGCATATAAAAAAAGCAAAGAGGACGCTGAAGATCAGATCACTGTGCCGCAGGACCGGATATGGAGTGCCATCGAAAATGAGATATCCGCTAATAAAAAATCTGCTAAAATATTATCTCTCCACTCTTTCCGCGGACGTTTTCTGCGCATTGCAGCTGCGATACTGCTGGCAGCTCTGCTGTCACTCTTCTATTTTACCCGCACACAAACACCAAACTTAATTGCCGAAGCAGGCAATTCCATTACTGAAGTGAGTTTGACAGATGGCAGTAATATCACTCTGCGCCCGCATTCTACTCTCTGGAAATTGTCAGAAACCGATTCACGGCAAGAATATCGCCTGAAAGGCGAAGGTTATTTCACCATTGCAAATAACCCCGACAGAGAGTTCTCAGTTGCCGCCTCAGATGGCAGGGTAACTGTTTTGGGAACCAGGTTTGTTTTAAGTGACTGGGGCAGCCAAACCAGGGTGTTTCTTGAAGAAGGTTCTGTGCAGTTTGAGGTGATTGAAACAGGCGAAAAAGCAGACCTGAAACCCGGTGAAAAAGCCGTGATTGGCAGCGATAAAAAATTGTCGCTGCCTGAACCCGCAAATCAGGACATTTTTACCTCCTGGATGAACAATCGCCTTCAGTTTTCTGACAGGCCTGCACGCTTAATTTTTGATGAACTGGAATTTCACTTCCAGATTCGGATTCAGGCTCCTGAAACGATCGAACAGGAATCTCTCGGCGGCTCTGTAACTCTTGACGAAAAGGAACAGGCTCTGCGTGATCTCGGGATTGTTCTGGGTGGCACATTTGAGACCACTGACGGCACAACCTACAAATTTGTACCGGAATCCCGATGATACGATTCACCCGGAGAATAACTTTTTTTACTTTTTTTCTGATGATTACGGCGGGCGGCCTGTCCGCACAAAATAAGTTTGATTACTCCAATCAGCCGGTCCGGAAGATCTTTGAAGATATCCAGGAAAAAACTCCCTGGCGTTTTTTATACAGGGAGTCTCTCATTTCCGATATCAGGCTTTCAATTAGCAGTAACGAAGATGAACTGTTCCAAAGAATGGACATCTTACTAAATGAATACGGGCTCAGACTGGACGTGGATGCGGAGCGGTTCCGGGTACTGCTGTTGCAGGAAGGGAGGAATCAGGCAGTAGTAAATCACCTGTCTGTATACGGGCAGGTGGTTGATGCTGAAACCGGTGAGAGACTCCCGCACGCAACAGTCTCCTGGGTAGAAAATGGCCGCCTCAAAGGAATCTCGACAGGAAGCGCCGGTACATTTCATTTCACAACCACGCCGCAAGAGAGCAGGCTTACGGTGAAAGCTTCCTATGTGGGATACAGCAGTGAAGAGATTCATCTTCAGACAGATGCCGGATCTGAAATCCGTGATCTGACCATCCGGCTAAAACCGGAATCAATCAGGGGAAATGAAATAGTAATTTCCGGAACCTCTTTTTATGCTTCGTCCGACAGCACATTCCGGGGATTAATTGAAACCGGGCGGTTTAGCCCGTTCGGTGAAAGCAATGCTGTGCGAGCACTTCAGGTGCTCCCCTCCGTGGGAATAACCACAGCTTTAAACGATGGCCTGAATATTCGCGGTAGTTCCCCCGACGGTTTGCTGGTGATGCTCGATGGAATCACTGTTTTTAATCAAAGCCATCTATTTGGCCTTCTGGACAGTTTTAACGAAGATGCCCTTCAGTCAAGCGGTTTTTTTTATGACGTTACCCCTGCACAAGTTGAATCTCCTACCGGCGGAACCCTTTCACTGATCACCCGCACCGGTTCACTAAACAATACACGGGCTAAAGCCGGAATCAGCAATTCCAGTTACAAAGCGACTATCGAAGGTCCACTGATGAACGGAAAAGCCAGCTGGCTCATCTCCGGGCGCGGTTCTCTCCTGAATACGGTTGACTGGTTTAATAATTCTGACCTGGTACAATGGGGGCTTGATATCAACCGTCCTTCCAGTCTTGACGAAGGCAATTTTACAGATCTCAATTCCAGCTTGGTTACACCACTCAATTCAGATGCTGAATTCTTTGATCTGCATGGAAAACTCTACTTTGAGGGAAATTCAGGCAGCCGCTGGATTGCAAGTGTTTACTACGGCGGAGATTTTACCAAACAGCTTGTTGACCGCAGAGTCCGCTCTTTTACCAGCGATTCCCGTTTTGAAAACCAGGAATTTAAAACGGAAAATGAATGGGGCAATTTTACCGGAACGCTTAAGCATCAGCGTCAGATTTCAGATGTGATCTACAGTCACACCATGGCGGGAATCAGTTCTTATGAATCCGATTTTCTGAAAGAGGATTTTGTCTATACAAGAATCAACAGGTCAGATGGTTTAAATCAGATTAATATATTTACCTTTCCTTTCCGGAATCAAAGTACCATGAACCAGTTCAAGGCAGAACAATCATTTGATTTCGTCTTTAATTCATTTTCACTGACAGCCGGTGCTTCATTTTTTTATTATCGCGGTGATTACAGTGAAAACTCATTCGAGAGATCATCTTTTCTGATTCAAACAGAATCAAGCCAGGCAGATGTTTTTTTACAGGCCGATTTCATGGAGCTGCCCATGATGAACCTGCATCTCGGATCTCGATTTCACTATTACGAAAAGGGTGGATATAATCGTTTTTCACCGCGCGCCAAATTAAGGCTGCTGCCGAATTCACCTGTTTCCTTTGGAGTTGGATTCAGCAGAAATCATCAGTTTCTGCATCGTGTTGGCCTTGATAATGCCGTCACATCCGATATTTGGATTCTCACTAACGAACAGCAATCACCCTCTTCTGTTGACCACTATTCTGCAGGAATCTATATGCGGATTTTTCCAAAGTCATTTCTGCAGGTTGAAGGGTACATCAAAAATTCCAAAAATTTACGATTGCATGAAATTAATGTACAGACTTTATCCAATACATTTTCAAATACTCCCTGGTTTTTTGAAAACGAAGGGCGTGCCCGCGGAATCGAAGTACTTTCGAGACATCTATTCAACAAATGGTCCTTTACACAGACGTACTCCCTTTCATCTATGGAATTGCAAAACCCTTTTATCCTGAATGGTGTATCCTTTTATGCGGATTGGGACCGTACACATTCGTATACGGCAACAGCGGAGTTAAAATTGACACAGTTCCTGAATTTTTATACATCATGGATTGTGGCTTCGGGTACACCTGATAACATTTCGCTAAATAATATAGCTGGTGAAGCTGAGCGACTTGGCATATATAAAAGACTCGATATAACTCTGAACTATTCTGACAATCTCCTGAACGGAATGATTGATGCCAACATTTCTTTCTACAACGTTCTGGACAGCCAAAATCCGTGGTACCGGGAATTTGCGCTCGCTATTAATGAAAACAGGCGCCTGCCCCGCCTGGAACCTGTTCCTGTAACTGTTTTTGATCTTGGGTTTCAGCCCTCCTTTGAAATTGTTTTTTCATTTTAAGACCCCATAATGAATCCCCGTTCCAAATACTATCCGATGAGAAAGAACAGGCTTATGAAGTTTTCAAATAACTTTTAAAATGATAATGAATTGCGATCTTGCCGTGATTGTAAATATTGGTAAATACGCTTCCTGTGGCTGATCACTATATTATCTTGTACAAAATAAAAAAGGCTTAGTTAAAAATAATTTGTAATAAATATGTACAATAATTAGTTAATAACTGTACAATAGGAAATAATTACAAATAATAAATTATATTTCTGAAAAACTTGTGCGTGAGCACCAATTTGCAACAAAAAATAAATTTAATTAGAAATGGATATTAAATTCGTTAAACGATCTCAGGTAAATTCAAGTAAAAGAAGGGCTTCAAAATTTAAACCATTGATGGATGCTCTGGATAAGCTTGAACCCGGCGGAGATGCTGTTCAGGTATCGTATCAAAATGAAAAAAGTGTAAATTCAATGCGAACTGCGGTCTATCAGTATAACCAGGAAAACAATGTGAAAATCAAAAGCGGTAAAGATGCAGCAAACAAAAAGATCTTTTTTTATAGAGAAAAATAGATCTTAACCTGGATTATTCACCAAGAAATTTGGCGGTGGGCAAGGCGTCCCGGAAATGGGGGCGGAAACGTACCTAAGTACGTTGAGTACACCATTTCCGAGACAACGCAGCACACAGATAAATTTCGCAGAGTAGCCCAGACGAAAATTGAGTTCAATAACATGAATGACAGTTAATTACTGTTATATACCTTTTTAAATTATTTTTCCTAAAATTTGTGAATAATTCAGGTTAAATCGAAACATCAGTTGATTTTATATTGATACCGATATTCTTCAATCTTTTCGTTCAAACAAAATACCCTGAGATATTCCCAGGCGGTATGTATCGGAAACCGTTCTGGGCTGCATACCGGGTGTGGCGAGTGCAACTTCCCATCCCGGTTTTTTTATGTTTGGCAGATCCAGCCGTGACGGAGTTATACTGCGGGGCTGTCCCTCCATATTGGCCAGAAAAATAATTTCCTTCCCGCTTACATAATCTTTCCGGTAACCATAATACGTGGCTGTTGAATTTACAGGTTCCACATAGTGCAGCTGATCGCCTTCTCTAAAACTGTTTCGCAGCCAGGGATTATTCAAACGGTATTTTCTTACTCTCAAATTGAAAGCTGTTTTTTCGTTGTGAATCCCTGCCTGGTGATTTTCTGCATTGCAAAACTCATGCAAATCTGTCATCCAGGCAGTTGCAAACCTGTTTAGTGAATCCGGATCCCATCCCCTCACCTCAAGGTTTTCAAGGTTATTCAGCATTGCAGCAATTTCCGGGATGTTGTAGTCCGTAACTTCAATAAAACGCAGAAGGGCATGTGTAAAAATTTGCAGATGGCTGAAAGTTTTGAACCCAAGTTTTTTCAAATTTCTGAAGCTGAGCTGGTCCTGGTAGTCTTTTTCATCCACCTGCCAGTGCAGAAAAAAGGCCTCTTCTGCAGCTACTTTTATAGCATATTCAGTGTCTGTATTCCTGATAAAACTCCAGGGAGCATGCACAAGTGCCTGCACAAAATCCATTGGAACGCCCGGCATAAACCCATTCATGAACAGAGTTGTGGATGGATTGTTATAAGCCCTGTTCATAATTTCTTTCAGATCATTGCCAAGCAGGGTATTTACCCGTATTACAGAAGGATCCGTCTGTGATCCCCGCCGCATGGTGTCATGATTTGCATAACCGCTGATCCACCTCCCTCCGAATTTTGCGGTTTCCCGGACTCTCCACCATTTTGACATCCAAAAAGTGAATAGATATGGCGTATTGTAAGCAAAAATCATTGGCGCCCACTGAAAGCAGTGATCCTGCTGTTTTATAATATCCCTGTAGGTTGAGGCGAGTTCCCAGTCTTCGCGTGGCCAGGGCCTGCCATCTTCAAAAATCATCCAGGGTTTATATTCAATGCCACACACAGTTTGTGACTCTTCACTCATTTGATTTAAAAACTCATCATCATGTATAAGTGTATCTTTATTTTTATCATAATATTTAAAATCCTGCGCGCCATCTACACGAATTGAATCAACTCCCCAGTTTATTTTTCTTCTTTGCATTTCAAGAAGCATCGCACGGATAACCGGATTTTTAAAATTAAGATCCTGGCCGTACATATTCGGGCCGGTGAAAAATTCTTCCGGTAATACGTTGAGAGCCTGGTTGTCGGCATGGCCAAATACGATATCCAAAACAACCCTTATAGGACCTTCCGGATAATTGTGAAGTGTTTCAATCAGTTCAAGAAATTCATCCGGCCTGCCGGTAGACAACAGCGACGGATTGATAGCGACAGACCCAAATATGACAATATCGTATCCCCAATTAATAACAGAGGGTTTTGCAAGTTTAACGGTTAGATTATCAACAGTGGAATCAAGAGTTGTAATCGGCCTCCAGAAGCGATGGTTCTCCGGGTGCTCAATAACCGGTTCTACCGGCATCAGCTGAACTGCATCAAACCCTGTAAAATTTTTCTCATAGAGAGTCAGGCTTTCCCCGTTTTTGATTTTATTCCCAATTCGCCGGTACAAAGAGGAGAGGCTGCGCAATGTTCCATCACTCGTGGCAGTCGGAATGTGTATTTCAAGAAGATTTACCGAAGGAGGCTGTCTTTTTGTTTCATAATCAATAATTTTCGGCAGATAATCAGTAAAATACTTTTTGTCTTTTCTGTTTTCATGAATCGAATTTATATCATACACCTCTGCCGGCGCATAAATACCATAAGGCAGTGACCATGCCATCGGATCATTTACATATTTCTGTTCCTTGCCATTCCTGAACACAAATGAATAAAAACTGCCAAACTGATCCCTGTTACCCGTTCTCAGGCCCGTAACTACGCCATACGCAAAGGCCTGATGACATTTCAGCTTCACTCTCTTCACATCAAAATTAATATGCTGCTCATCCTGGTTAAATCGGATTGGTTCTGTTGGCGTATAGGTTTCCAGCCAGACGGAATCGCAATCTTCAATCTCCGGGTTCCAGAGGCAAAAACTTACATCAGATCCATTCACATGGCAACCGAGCAAACGGATTACTTTAGAGGCCGCTTTGGAATTTTCTCCCAGCAGATAAAACTCCTTAATGCCGGCAAATAATTCTTTTGTTTTTTCATCCAGTAGTTCTAACTGAGACACGTCACATCCATTTTTTATAAATTCATCAAAATTAAAAAATACACCAGCATTTTGCTCCTTTCGTGAGGGACCCTAAAGCCGGCAAACCTAATTTAATAAATTTGTCCGGATAATCTACCAGAAGGTAATAATAAGTGCCAGGGTTAAAATCACAAGTATGGCTGAATGTACCCGGTAATCTTTGTACCATGGCAAATCACTGATCGGTTCGGCAAGCCTTGATTTCCATGTAATACCCTCTACCTTTTTTCTCGCAGGTTTTTCACCTGATACACTAACAAGAATAAATATCAGTACACAAAGTACAGTCAGAATTCCTGCCGATATTGTAAAATGTATGTTCACAAAACCCATTTTGGAAAGTGTAAATACACTGAGTGAAAACAGGTGCCCCGAGACAAGTGTAATAAATGCTGCGTGCCTGTTTCCGCGCTCCCAAAACATTCCCATCAAAAATATGGCCACAACAGGAGGAACTATATAGGAGAAAGCTTCCTGTATATATTGAAACATTCCGGGGAAATACTGAATCATAGGTGCCCATACCGATGCGATTACCATCAGTATAATAGTAGTCCAGCGGCCGATTTTGGCTGTCTCTTTTGGAGACAAGTTAGGATTTTTTGGCTTGATAAAATCCATGGTAATCAGAGTGGATGCAGAGTTGAGTGTAGAGTCAATGCTCGACATAATTGCAGCAATTAAACCCGCAAGCACAAGACCGGTAATCCCAATTGGCAATATTTCGGCAACCATTGTTGGAAAAACCATATCGGAGTCAGGAAGCCCGGGAAATATCGAAAAAGCAAGCACACCCGGAATTACCATTATAAAGAGTACAGGCAATTTCAGAAGCCCGCCAAGCATTGCACCCCAGCGTGCATTTTTCACATCTTTCGCTCCCAGTATACGCTGTACAATGTATTGATTGGTAGCCCAGTAATAAAATCCCAATACAGGAACACCGATCAGGGTACCAAGCCATGGCAGCGCAGGATCATCGATAGGCCTGATTACAGACATATTTCCATCCGGAACACTTGCCATTGCAGCTTCCCACGAAAAATCAAATTCGGCAAACATGAGATAGGCAATGGTTGTGGATCCGAACAGCAGTATTATGGCTTGCATAACATCTGTATAAACAACTGCTTTTAACCCGCCGGCTGCTGTGTATAACCCTGCAAAAATTGCAAGCGGCACAATCGTTTGCCACAACTCCAGGAATGGAAAGAAAACCTGCATCACCAGTGCACCAGCATATAAGCCACCTGCAGTGTCAACGATTATACTCAAAAATATAGTAACGATCGAAAAATACTTTCGGGACCTGCTGTCAAACCTTCTTTCAAGAAATTCGGGGATGGTGTCAATTTTGGACCTCAGGTAAAATGGAATAAAAAAGATAGCCATAAATATCAGTACGAGGGTGGCCATCCACTCATAATTGGAAACGGATATCCCGGTTACGTATGCCTGTCCGGTCAGCCCAATCAGAGTTGTGCTTGAAATATTGGAAGCAAAAAGGGAAAACCCTATGGCGGCCCATCCAAGACTCCGGCCCGCCAGAAAAAGATCTTCGCCTGTGTCAGTCCTTTTCGATACATAATATCCGATCAGGATTATAAACAAAAAATAGCCTATAATAATCCCAAGATCGAGATTACTCAGTGTGATTTCAGTCATGTAAGGTCAGTAAGTGATTTGTATTGAGCTGTTGTTAAGAAAATAAAATAGAAGAATAAAAAAAAATTTACTTATCACCTGGTCCTTACAATTAACAAATAGTTAATTGTAACTCTCTGAAGCACAATATGTTCACAATTCATGCCGGCAATTGAATATTTTCTTTAACACAAATATGTTCAGAAAAAAAGATTCATAATCTATTGTTTCTGTAAACTTTTTTCAGGCGTTACACCGGCCCACTCCAGATATTTCTGCCTGATTTCTGAAATATGCCTGTCAAGAGTTTCAAGACTCCAATCATCTGTATAGACAGGCGGGTGTATATGAGCCGTGCAAGTGCCAGTCCGGGTTATTAAAAGGCCCCCTGAACTCAGCTGTCTGTTCCCCTCAAAGTAGACCGGTACAATCGGATAATTTAAATCCATAGCCATTCGGCACGGCCCTTTCTTAAACGGCCCTATAATACCCGGATGTTTTCGGCTGCCTTCGGGTGCCATAAGAACTGAAAGTTGTTTTGATTTAATTCTTTGATATGTTTTTTGCAGTGTTTGAACTGCTCTCTCTGAGTTTTCCCGTTTTATAAAAATTTGTCCTGTAAGTCTGCCAAGGATACAAAAGACCGGATTGTACTGAAGTTGCCACTTAACAACAAAACGGACTTTTGGCAGGCCGAGTGCAAGTATTGTGAGCAGGTCGAGTGTTGAACTGTGATTGATGATAAACAGGGCCGGAGAGATAATTTCTTCACAGTGCATTTTTATGTTAAATTTGATTCCGGCTACAAAAAATGCCGGTTTCACAATCAGGGGCGCAATTTTTTCTACTACAAAATTGGCCGCCTTCCCAAACGAAGAGATAAGGAGAAGCAAAATAAACGGAGTAAAAAGAATTAGCAGAAAAAAAAATAAAAGTATGGAGAGAATACTCCTGACATATTCAATTGGCCTTAATCTCATAAATACAGAGTTTTAAGTTATAAGTAACCAGCCTGAATATAAGAGGCATCGGGACCGTTTTATATTCAGCTTTCTCCCGCTTTAGCGAAATGCATCTTCAAAATGGGTTATATCAGGTGCATGATTTCCCTTTTGAACAATTGCAATGATATCAAAACGTACGAGTGCTGTTTCCATCTTTCTCTCATAAACCCAGGCCTCTGCCGCTTTTCGCATATTCTGTTCTTTAGAATCGGTAACAAACTCTTCCGGCCTTCCAAAAAATATACTGCTTCTTGTTTTTACTTCCACAAATACAATCGACTCGTGATCATAGGCGACAATATCGATTTCAGCTTTTTCAAAAAAGTAATTTCTGTCGATAATGATCCAGCCTTTCGATTCAAGATAGGCTGCGGCGAGTTCTTCTCCCTCATCACCGACCTGCCTTGTGGTTTTTTTAATCATCGTACATCTCATCTATCATTTTTAAACCATCCGACTTGTCCGATTTCTTGAATGAACGGTGTGCTTCGGCAAGTTTTACCAATTGTTTTAAGAATTTTAAATTCTTTTTGTTGATATACGGCAACATCGCTTCCGTAAAACGATTGAACATATCCAGGAATTCAACGAAATTTTCAAGCCTCTCTTTCAGCTCAGCTTCATGACTGTTTAACTCTTCCGGGTTGTCAAAAAGAGAAAGGCATTGCTGTAAATTATTCCGGATCGGTGCAATCTCTCTCTGCTGACGTTCTTTTACGATTTTGGCTACAATATTCCAGACATCTTTTTCTGCTTTATAGTAATCTTTTCTCTCCCCTTTTTTATGCACTTTGTAAATCAGCTGCCACTGAACCAGGTTTCTCAGATTCATATTGGCATTTCCCCGGCTGATATCCAGGCCGGCCATGATTGCATTGGTATCGAGCGGTTCACTTTCGGCGTATAAAAGAGCATGAATCTGAGCCATGGTTTTATTTATGCCCCAGGCCGAGGCCATCTCTCCCCATAGCAGAACAAACTGATCTATTGCTTTTTGATATTTTTCAGTTTGTTCTTCAGCCATACAGTCTGCTATTAAATTTACGCCTTCTCTTCAGATTTCGAGGAGCTGTTTTCTGTTATCTTACCTGTTTTATCTGTTTTCTCAGATTTGTCTTTTTTTCCATCTGGTTCCACAGAAGCAGCTTTCCGCCCGTTTTTCCGGTCACTATTCTTATAATCCGTTACATACCAGCCATCCCCTTTATAAACCACTCCGCCGCCGCCGGTGATAATTCTCTTTACAGGCTGCCCGGTATCAGGACATTTTTCAAGTGGTTTATCATTGATACCCTGAATAATTTCAAAAACGGATCCATCTTGTCGTTTGTACTCGTATGTTGGCATAGTCAAATAATATTAATTGGGATTTTTGGCACAAGCACAGCAGAAAATGTGCCAAATATCTTAAAGTAAACAAATTGTCAAATTTTCTGTAGGTGCGAATGTAAAGGTTTTTTACTTTTTCAGTGAATCAAGACCGTTTTGAATTCTTATGGTCGCCTCGTGCAGGTCGGCCATTGAAGCTGCATAACTTAAACGAATACCTGAGGGTTCACCAAAAGCATCTCCGGGTACCGCAGCGACACCAAAATTTTCCAAAAGATAAAGACATAATTCACTGCTTGTCGATATTTTTTCGCCCAGTTCTGTTTGGGACCCATATACTCCGGAAACATCCGGAAACACATAAAATGCTCCTGAAGGCAGAAAACAGCGAACATCATCCATTTCGTTCAGTGCATCCACAAGAAAATCACGGCGTTTTTGAAATGCACTCCGCATCTCCAGTACGGGTTTCATGGTCCCCGTACAGGCTGCAATTCCGGCTTTTTGTGATATTGAGCTCGGAGCAGAAGTTTCCTGGCTTTGCAGCTTGGCTACTGCAGATGTTATTTTCTGATCAGCAGCCAGGTAGCCAAGCCTCCATCCGGTCATGGCAAATCCTTTTGAAAATCCATTTACCAGGATTGTTCTCTCCTTAAGTTCAGGGGCTGCGCCGAGAATGCTTTCGTGATCATTTTCAAATACAATATACTCGTAAATTTCATCCGAAATAATCAGCACATCAGGATACTCTTTTAAAACATCTGCAAGCTCTGTCAGCTCTTCCTTTGTGTAACAGGCACCGGTTGGATTCGAGGGTGAACAGAGAATCAGCGCTTTGGTCTTTTTTGTGATCCCTTTTTTTAGCTGTTCAGCAGTCATCTTATAATTATTTTCAAAAGATGTGATAACAATGACCGGTTTTCCACCTGCTACTTTAACCATCTCCGGATAGGAAACCCAGTAAGGAGCAGGAATAACCACTTCATCACCAGGATCTATAAGGGAGAGTATCGAAAAGCCAATCGATTGCTTGGCCCCGTTGGATACCAAAATCTGATCCGGTGAATAATCCAGATGGTTATCCCGCTTTAGCTTTCCCGCGATTGCTTCGCGCAGTTCCGGCATTCCCGAATTCATTGTATAGCCATGAAAACCCTCTGTGATAGCATCAATTGCAGCGTTACATATGTGTGCAGGCGTCTTGAAATCCGGCTCTCCGGCACTGAGTGAAATAACCGACCTGCCCTCTCGCTGAAGCTGTTTCGCTTTGGCTGAAATTTTAAGTGTTTCTGATGGGGATAATTCACTGACCCGTTTTGATATCATAGCAATAAAAATTTAAAATTTTACTCCGGTTGACTGTTGAAATGCTTTTTGTAACTCAAAATGAGTATGAATCCTGAAATGTTCTGCTGCAACGCAGCCGAACTTACAAATAACTATTCGTAAATTACCAAATTAAACTGCCTATATCTACGAAAAGAAGTTATGAATTGGATTCAGGATGATATTTTTTCAGAAGTGCATTTGCAACATTCGGAGGAACAAAACTGCTCAAATCCCCCTGCCAGTAGGCTACTTCCTTTACAATAGTTGCAGAAATAAACGTAAGCTGTTCATCAGGCATCAGAAAAACTGTATCCACCTCAGGGGCGAGACGCCGGTTTGTAAGTGCCATCCGGAACTCATACTCAAAATCCGAGATCTGCCGGACACCCCGAATCATGATTTTTGCCTCTTTTTTTCTTGCATAGTTGACCAGCAGACCTGAAAATTGCTCCACCTCCACTTTGTTACTCCAGGGTTCTTTTTCAATACACTCTTTAATCAGGGAAACACGTTCATCACCGCTGAATGCAGCATCTTTCCGGTTGTTGACCGCAACTGTTACAATAATCCTGTTAAAGAGATGGGTTGCGCGGTGCAGAATATCTAAATGCCCGAACGTAAAGGGATCAAAAGAACCGGGGTATAAGGCTATTTTACTCATAATTTAATTTGATTCATTGGGTTCAGACTGAAAGATACTGACGATTGTCCGGCCGTACGGTTTGGTATAAATACAATTAGAATGAGAAGTAAAATCATGCCTTTTGTCATGTTCCAAAACAAAAAAGCCATCTTTATTCAGCAGATTATCATCCAGAATTTTATCCGGCAAACCAGCCAGTTCAAAATAATCATAAGGAGGATCTGCAAAGATAATATCAAAACTTAAATCTCTGTTCCGGTCCAGATAATCTTCTATCCTTGCAGCAACGGTTTCTATTTGATCATCGACACCGAATGATTGTGCCAGTTTTTCTATATGATGCAGGTGCTCCGCTTCGGAGTCCACAAAAACCACGGATGCAACTCCTCTTGAAATAGCTTCAAATCCAAGATTTCCGCTTCCGGCAAAAAGATCAAGCACGGTTCTGTTCTCAAAATAGATCCTGCTCGAAAGTGCAGAGAAAAGTCCTTCCTTGGTTCTGTCGGAAGTGGGTCGCAGTAACCCTGTGGAGGGAGCGGGTATTTTTCGTCCTTTCAAATTGCCGGTAATGATTCGCATAGCGATTCTTCCGCGTTAATTTGGTTGTACCTTTTCAGAATCAAGATTTAATGAAAGCATTACAGCCGGAAATGCTTTTTCCAGGTCGAAACTATATGTTTTTTCATCAGCGCTTACTTTCATTTTTGAAAGCGAATTCATAAGCAGTACGTCGTCTGCATCATACCAAATGGACGACTGAATATCGAGCAGATCCTGTGCTTTACTGCCATAAACATATACCCGGTCATGAATGCCATCCATCCAGCTCATATACCTGGAGTGATATTTCCATATAAAAGGAATGTCAGTAAGAGAATCGTACGTAAGATAAGTGGATCCGCGGAGTTTCCCGAAGAGATAAGATGCAACTGCGATATAATCATGCTGACAGTGAACTGTCATAAACGATCCGTTTACGTTTGTCAGCAGCTGCCACTCAGCCCCAACCTCAAATTCAGACAGGTATTCAGTGTTTGCAAACTCCCAGATGAGTTTCGAATACCTGTTAATAATATTGCTCCTGCGAATCAGCAGAAACTTATAGTCCTGGTTCGCAAGACTAAACCATGTTGTATGAAGGTTTTTTCGTGGTGCCCCGTTCATGAGAATATCAAGGCAGGGTTCTCTCTCATCAGGTTCGTCATAAACTAATCTCGGGACAATTGTCCAGCATTCATTCAGCGCAGGTAAGAGCAGACGGACTGTACTGCATTCATATTCTGTTTTGATATCCAGAATTGTTTTTTCAATCCCTGCAATATTTTCAATATCGTCGCCACTTATAGCTGTTCTGATATCAAAGTTAAAATCAACACAGCCTATATGAATAAGAGTGTTATTCTCTTCGGGCTTATTGATGGCGTACAGAAGCTGATGTTCAGTAAAGCAAATTCCGATACACGCATCTGGATCTGCCATCATCTGTTAATTCCAATTCGGTGCGTTTAGCATCGTGGTTCGCTGTAAATCACCAATTGTATCATCAGAATCGGGATCTTCAAGTAGATACATACGGGGCCGAAGGGTATCATTCAATGTATATTCGAACCTGTTATGGGGCGGCCTCGGAGAATAAACAAGTGAATCCGGATTATAGGATGACCTTCTGAACTCAAAACGATCTTCAGCTGTAGCAACCATTAAAGAGTCTGTTTTAATAAACTCAACTATGCTGTCGAGCCCGCCCTCTGTTGGTGGAAAATTTCCTCTCCTGCTTCTATACTGAACCAATGCATCCCGGACAAGACCCATTCTGTGCCTGACATCCTCCGTCATTTCACGCTCTTCAAGGACAGCTTCATAAGGTTCCGTAATTGACCTGTATAGATACCAGGATAGAAATACTATTATTACAGCCAGTAATACGGTTAAAATCTGGTTTCTTTTATCTAAATCCATGAGAGCGTTTGTTAGTTACATTATAAATGAAATTAATTAATTGAATCAGAAAATAAATGCAGGTTATCTGATATGCAACCCTTAGAGTATCAAGAATGTAATAATATTAATCATTTTATTGCTACTCTTTTTCAGAAAAAATATAAATAAAGTAAATTCAGCATCTTACGTAATTTTTAAAAATCAGAAATTTTCTGCTGATTTGCGTGGGAAAAGAATAGTACATCTGCTAAATCCTGTTTAAAGCAAAATGAGAAGACCCTATTTAGGCTCCAGGTAAAGAAACCGTTCAAGCAGAGGGCTTTTCAGGCCCCTTTCTTCAAATTTTTCGTACTTCCTGTTTGTTGTTTCCTGAAGAAGTGTCCGGATCGTGTATTTTCCACCATACAGTTTTTTTATACGATCAAGAGGCACACTGAATGGCGGCCCGTCCATTTCTTCCTGTGGATATTCAAAATGATGCAAAAGAATTTTAGTTTCAGGGTCTGCCAGCGCAAATAGTTTTTTTACATATTCTGGCTGTATCTTTTCAGGTATTGCAACCAAGCCTCCCTTGTCATAAATAACATCAACAGAGTCCAGTTTTGACTTATTCAGTTTGAAAAAGTCGCCAAGCCATATTTCAATAGGACCCGTTTTATAAATATTGAAATCCCCGTTTTCTGAGATATTGGGAGTTAATTGCTGATCTTTAAAAAACTCCTCCACGGCTTTCTCAATAATTTCCACTCCTTTCACATTTGCACCATTTCCTGCCAGCCAAACGAGATCAACCGATTTACCGCAGAAGGGCACCAGTACCGTAGCCTTATCAGGCAACCCGAGTTTTTCCCAAAATTTCTGCAGCGGCTCATATCCGTTCTCCATATGAAAGCCGATGTGGCCCTTTTTCCATTTGCTGTCCCAAAAACTTATCTCCATAACTTAAAAGTTATTTTTCATTCGGTGTTTCAGTTATTTTATGTGATTGATCACAATCAAATTAATACAATTAACATGATACTCACAATTTGAATAAGCAAATATTAAGACTTGCTATACCAAATATCATCAGTAACCTTTCTGTCCCTCTGCTTGGGATAGTAGATACGGCACTGGTTGGTCATCTTGATGAAATTTATTACCTCGGTGCACTGGCTGTGGGAAGTATGATTTTCAATTTTCTGTTTTGGGGTTTTGGATTCCTTCGAATGGGAACCACTGGCCTTACAGCCCAGGCCTACGGCCAGCAAAGTCGCCTTGAAATGATTATGATTCTGGCAAGGGTTCAGATCATCGCCTTTTCGATCGGGCTACTGATCTTTATTCTTCAAAAGCCGATCGCAGACCTCAGTTTCAGAATTATTCAAAGCGGAGCTGAGGTAGAGACATATTCACGGATTTATTTTAATATCCGGATACTGACTGCGCCGGCGGTATTAGCCTTGTATGGTATAAATGGATGGTTCCTGGGCATGCAAAATGCCAAATACCCTATGATCGTAACTATTTTTCTAAATCTGCTGAACGTAGTTTTAAACATCTGGTTCATCTGGTACATGGGAATGAACGTGGAGGGTGTTGCCTGGGGAACCGTTATCTCAACATACCTGGCTCTCTTTCTGGCTCTTTTTCTCTTCCAAAAGAAATACAGTAAATATGTCAGATATTACCTGAACCGGGAATTGCTGAATGCCTCTGAGATCAAACGTTACTTTTCAGTTAACCGTGATATTTTCATCCGCACCATTTGCCTGATATTTACATTCTCTTTTTTCACTGCAAAATCGGCAGAACAGGGAGATCTGATCCTGGCAGCCAACTCCATACTGCTTCAGCTCTGGATGGTTGCATCCTACGGAATCGACGGATTTGCATATGCTGCCGAAAGCCTGGTTGGCAAGTTTAAAGGACGGCTGGATTTGGATAATCTGAAACAGGCTGTCTACTATAATATGACATGGGGACTCTTTTTAGGATTAGCCGGCAGTTTGATCTATTATTTTTTTGATGATCTTATTCTCGCCTTTTTTACAGACAAAACAGACGTGATTAATCATGCAAAAACAGTAATTCTATGGACTGTTGCAGCACCACTTGTATCGGGTTTTTGTTACATCTGGGATGGTGTTTTTATAGGCGCTACAGCAACAGTTCCTATGCGAAATTCCATGCTTGCAGCAACATTGACTGTTTTTCTTCCGGCTTATTACATTGCTACGGAATTTATTGGCATTCATGGCCTGTGGCTTGCCATGATTTTGTTTATGATCACACGAGGAGTTTTATTAACATTATTTGCAAAGAGCCATATTTTTGAAGCAGGCTGAACCAGTAACACAATAGATGAAATATGAAAAAAATAGTGATTATGCGTCATGCAAAATCATCCTGGGATGATGACAGCCTGAGAGATTATGACAGGCCGCTGAACAACAGGGGCATTAAAGATGCAAGTCTGATGGGGATTTTTTTAAAAAAAACAAGTCAGCTGCCAGACTTGATTTTTTCTTCACCCGCAAAGAGAGCCCGCCAGTCAACTGATCTGTTTTGTGAGTCTTCATCTCTGGGGAGCAGCACTGTTATCTGGACCGATACATTATACTACGGCAGTGAAAAGGATTACCTGAACTCCATTTGCAGTGGTAGTTCCAAAGATGTTGAGACGGTAATGCTTGTGGGGCACAATCCCATGGTTGAGGATACAGTGCGTTTGTTATGCGGTAATTATCAGCATCCTCTGCTGCGAATGCCAACGGCAGCTTTGGTGTGTCTTGAATATCCTGCATCTGACTGGAAAAGCACCGGTGAAATCAAAAGCCGTTTAAAGTGGATGGTAACACCTGGAATTTTAAGAAAATAATGTAAGCCAGGATCTTGATAAATGTATCTGCTATTCTAATGTCTAAATAATCACTCCCTGCTGATATTACAAACCTATGGATGGCAGATCATATTTTGAAATTTTTGAATCGGAAAATCAAAAAATTAATTTTTATCGAATCCCGTAAAAATGCGTACTTTATAGTCTGCTTTATGACATTTACCACCTATCAAATTAAATACTTCAAAAGATGATCTACAAACAAAAATTTTTTTATCTGTGTAAAACTCCTCTAAGTGCCGAAAGCCCGGCAGATGTCGAAATCATTGACAGAGCAGATAATAATGACGAATTTCCGGCTCTGTTTGCAAAGTATGAAGATTTACGATCGCATGCATTTAATGAAGATAATCTCTACAGCGTCGTTCGTGCTGATGATATTTATGATCTTATCAGAACAGGTACCGAAAAAGAAGCAAAAGAGGCGGCTTTTGAAGATGCTGAGACTGAAATCGTTACAAATTTACAGCACCGGGTAGTCCAGGAAGACGATGAAAATGCAAAAGCAATTTTGAAAGAAGTTCACGGTTTGGAAACTTAGAATCAGGAAGCATCGTTTGGAACGATTTGATCTTTTTTATTGTGTTAATGATAGAAATAATTAAATTGAAATAAATTAAAATCTTAGCAGATTATGTGTCCAACAACTCTAACAAACGAAAGAAAAAATATGAAGATTAATATTGGAATCTCTGAGGAACACAGAGAGCAGATCGCAGACAAATTATCAAGACTGCTTGCTGACTCTTACATGGTTTATCTGAAGACCCATAACTACCATTGGAATGTTACAGGTGAACATTTCCATTCTCTTCATGAGCAATTTGAAGAGCAATACACAGAACTTGCAGAAGCCATTGATGAGATTGCGGAACGTATTCGTGCGCTTGGCTACAGAGCACCCGGAACGTTCAAGGAGTTTAACGAGCTCACATCCATTAATGAAGATACCAAGCGACCGGATGCGCTTGACATGGTGCGAATATTGGCAGAAGATAATGGAACAATTTTACGCACAGCGAGAGAAGCCCTTGAACCATGTCAGGAGGCCGCAGATGAAGCATCCACTGATTTGATTACGGAAAGGCTTACCGTACACTCCAAAACTTCTTGGATGTTGCGAAGCCATCTGGAGTAACTTCAGAAACTGATTTAAACATACCTCTAAACTGAAAAATGTGGAGGAAGTTATGGCTACAAGAGAAGAATACATAGAGAAGCTTGAAGGAAAGTTAAAAGAGTGGAATAAACAGGTTTAGATACTTGAAAATCGTGCCAAAGGTGAGTCTCAGGAATTTCGTAATATGATCGACGAAAAAATTGCTGAACTCAAGATTAAACGTCAGCAATTAGAATTACAGGTGGTGAAAATCAGAAACGCAGGAGATGATACACTTGCCAAAGTAAGAATTGAAGCTGATAACCTCTGGAACAAATTCAAGGAAGGATTAGAGAAACTAAAAAATTCCATGACTAAAGAAATGGAATCCTAATCCTTAATTTTCATATATTTATTACGTAATATTACAAGACGGTCGGAACGGCCGTCTTTTTTTATAAATAACTTTAAAAACGGAGCTGACATGGAAGAACAACTTGGGGGATTGTCTGAATACTACGACTCATTGATGCCTTTAGCAGTAGAATATGGAATGAGTATTATCGGGGCAATTCTAATCTTAATTCTTGGATGGACTATTGCAAACTGGGCCGCCAGGAAAGTAAGAAAATCGGGACAAAAAGCTGAGAAAATTGATAACACCCTTGTTCCTATTCTTGCACAAATTATCAGGGTTTTAATTATAATCATTACAATTCTTGCTGTTCTCAATCAGTTTGGAGTTGAAACTACAAGTATTGTAGCCTTACTCGGAGCGGCGGGTCTCGCAGTTGGCCTGGCATTACAAGGCTCACTAAGTAATATCGCAGCCGGCGTGATGATCCTGGCTCTTCGTCCCTTCAAGATTGGAGATGCTGTAAATATTGGCGGAACCGCCGGTGTTGTAGACGAAATCGGCCTTTTTGTAACCGAACTTCATTCATTTGATAATGTAGGTATAACTATGCCGAATTCTATGGTTTGGGGAGATGAAATTCAAAATTATTCAATGCACGACACCAGGCGAGTTGATATGGTTTTTGGTATCGGTTACAATGATGATATTGATAAAGCAATTACTATCCTGAAAGATATTTTAACCGCAGATGATCGTGTTCTTTCCGAACCTGAAACCCTGATTGCAGTTGGAAATTTAGGAGATAGTTCCGTTGATATTAAAGCACGACCATGGTGCAATTCTTCTGATTATTGGGATCTTATGCACGATATTACCAAAAAGGTAAAAGAGGAGTTTGATGCAAACGACATCTCTATTCCGTTTCCTCAACGCGATGTTCATATATTTAATCAGAATTAGCCAAGAATCAGAACAGGTATAAATTCCTGGCTTTAACAAAAGATGTAAAATAATCCGGGTACTTTTTTTAAAGTATCCGGTTTAATTTTTTTCGGATTGTAAAGGTTCTTATATTTACAGTCTATAAATAATTCGGGCGCTTAGCTCAGATGGTTTAGAGCACCTGCCTTACAAGCAGGGGGTCACAGGTTCGAATCCTGTAGCGCCCACATTTAACGGAAGGACAATTCTCTCACACGAGGATTGTCCTTTTT
>CAZFAJ010000031.1:0-31058 GCA_964517005.1 uncultured Balneolaceae bacterium
TGCCCGGTCGTCTAATGGCAGGACAGCTGGTTTTGGTCCAGTCAGTGGGGGTTCGAATCCTCCCCGGGCAACTCATCTTTCTCAGGAAAAGATGCCAAAGCGGTCATTCTTTTTATTTTATAACCAATTGATTCTCCAAATACTTGGACACACCACTTGCCATATTTGCCGGGCGCAGTAACGTTGCATTAGCAAGAGCCATAGCCGAAAGTTATGGTACTCATCTTGGAAATACGACCATTAAATCTTTTTCGGATGGCGAACTCTATGTAAAATATGAACAAAGTATTCGGGGAGAGGATATATTCATTATTCAATCGACTCCTCCGCCCGGAGATAATATCATGGAACTCCTGCTTTTACTGGATGCGGCAAAACGCGCATCGGTAAAACGTGTTACTGCGGTAATGCCATATTTTGGATATGCACGGCAAGACCGGAAAGATCAGCCACGCGTCTCCATTGCCTCCAAATTAATGGCAAATATACTTGTGGAGGCGGGCGCCGACAGAATTCTGACAATGGATTTGCATGCAGCTCAGATTCAGGGATTTTTTGATATCCCCCTGGATCATCTATATGCCAGCAGAATATTTATTGATTATTTTTCTGAAAATTCAATTGATAATCTTGTTGTTGTGGCACCTGACGTAGGAAGTTTGAAAATGGCTCGCTCGTATTCGAAAAGACTTGGTGCCAGCCTGGCGTTCATTGACAAAAGGCGTCCCAAGCAAAATGTTGCAGAGGTTATGAATATTATTGGTGAAATAGAGGGAAAACACGTATTGATTGTTGATGATTTGGTCGATACGGCAGGCACCCTTACCAATGCCGCGGTTGCTTTGAAAAAACAGGGGGCTCTCAGTATTAAAGCGACATGCACACACCCGATTCTTTCCGGGCCTGCATACCAGCGTATTGAAGATTCGCCCATAGACGAATTATTGGTAACTGATACAGTGCCATTGCGAAAACCATCACAAAAAATAAAGGTCTTGAGTGTAGCAGGTATATTTGCAGAAGCCATTCAGCGAATACATACCAATGATACAATTAGTGCACTTTTTGATGATTAATCAATAATAGTAAATACAATGAAGAAACCAGAGACTTACGAACTTGAAGGAATAAAAAGGGAAACAGGGAAAAAAACTTCTTCGCAACTGCGCGATGAGTTGCGCATTCCTTCCGTACTGTATGGCCCTAAAGTGAAAGAGAATATCCATTTTTCAATTTCTGAAGCAGATATTGACAAAATTCTATCTGTCAGCCAGACCAAATTACAGGAGCTGAAAGTTGACGGAAAATCGTACAATACACTTTTAAAAAATGTTGAATTTGATCCTGTGTCTGACCGGGCTATTCACGCTGATTTTTATGTACTGGATGAAGAAACCATGGTTAGCCTGAAGGTGCCAATTCGAATCACCGGTAGTGCCAAAGGAGTTGTGGAGGGCGGCGGACGTGTATACCAGGCTCTCAGAATCATCAGAATTAAAGTTCTGCCGGAAAAAATTCCGGCTATGTTTGAAGTTGATATTTCGGATCTTGATATTGGTGATTCCGTACATGTCAGTGATATTGAGATGGAAGGAATTGTTCCCCTTGATGATTCATCGCGTACAATCGTTACAATTACTCCGCCTAAATCCGAGGCGCTATTTGAAACTGCGATTGAGCCTGAAGAAGAAGAACTTGAAGAAGGCGAATTGGAACTTGCTGAAGGCGAAGAAGCTCCAGAAGGGGAAGAAGCCGCTGCTGAAGAGACAGAAGAAGAAAGCAAAGAATAAAAACAGACCGCCGAAAAGCAGGCATTATGGCACTAATTGCAGGATTGGGGAACCCTGGAAAAGAGTATTCGGGGACGCGTCATAATATTGGCTTTCTTCTTGCTGATCGTATTGCCAATTTACTGTCCGTTAATTTCAACACCGGTAAAGGTGCATATATGGTTGCAGAAGGTCGATTCAAGAGCAAAAAAGTAATTCTTCTGAAACCGACCACTTATGTTAACAGAAGCGGAACTGCCTTACGAAAGGCTCTTTCTGAATATAACATGAAGCCGGAAGAAAGCCTTGTTTGTTATGATGATCTGAACCTGCCTGCAGGAACCATACGGTTACGGGAAAAAGGCAGCGCAGGCGGACACAACGGAATTGCCGATATTATTGAAAAGTTACAGACAAATCATTTTCCCCGTCTGCGAATCGGAATTGGAAATGAATTTCCCAAGGGGAAACAGTCAGAATTTGTACTTTCACCATTTAATCGAAAAGAAGAACCATTGGTAAATGAATCTCTTGAACTTGCAGAAGAGGCAGTACTTCTGTTTCTTCGTGAAGGAATTGTGAAAGCAATGAACCAGTACAACTAATACCAAACAAACAATATCTGCTAACTGAAAATACAATTACAAATACTATGGTAACTACACTTTTATACCTGATTCCGGTAGCCGGAATCATTGCCCTGCTGTTCACTTATATAAAATCCCGCTGGGTTGCGAAACAGGACGTCGGTACTGAAAAAATGGCCCGAATCAGCCAAAACATTTCGGAAGGAGCCATGGCTTTTCTAAAGGCTGAATATCGTGTTTTAAGCATTTTCGTAATTTTTGTTGCCATCCTGCTTGGAATTCACGGATCAATGAATCCTGAAACTTCTTCCCCCCTTGTAGCACTCTCTTTTATTATTGGTGCAATCTGTTCCGCACTTGCAGGTTTTATTGGAATGAAAGTGGCAACCAAAGCCAATGTCAGGACTACCAATGCAGCAAGAACCAGTCTTGCAAAAGGCTTAAATGTTGCATTTAATGGTGGTTCCGTAATGGGAATGGGTGTTGTAGGTCTCGGTGTACTCGGGCTTGGCCTCTTGTTCTTGCTCTATACAAATATGTTTGGTCTTGAAGTTCAGAATATACAGCAAGTTCTTACAGTGATTACAAGCTTTTCATTCGGCGCTTCATCTATCGCACTTTTTGCGAGAGTGGGTGGCGGAATTTACACAAAAGCCGCTGACGTAGGCGCTGACCTTGTGGGTAAAGTTGAAGCCGGTATTCCGGAAGATCATCCTCTGAACCCTGCAACGATAGCAGATAATGTGGGTGACAATGTAGGTGATGTTGCCGGTATGGGAGCCGATCTCTTTGAATCATACGTAGGTTCTATAATTGGTACCATGGTGCTTGGAGCTGCATTTATGGGCCTGGGCGGTTTTGAATTGGGTAATGATTTCAGCGGTTTAAATGCAGTACTGCTTCCGCTGGTTCTTGCCGGAGTTGGAATTATAGCTTCTATTATTGGTACTTTCTTTGTACGGGTAAAAGAAGGTGGAAATCCTCAAAAGGCTTTGAATACAGGTGAATTTATTTCAGCATTGCTGATGCTGATTGCCTCCTATTTGCTGATCAACTGGATGCTGCCTGAAACCTGGGTATTCAATGAAATCACGTATACCGCAATGGGTGTATTCTGGGCCACAATTTTCGGCCTTGCCGCCGGACTATTAATTGGATTGATTACAGAGTATTACACCGGAACTGATACAAAACCGGTTCGCGGTATCGTAGAACAGTCGGTTACAGGATCTGCAACCAACATTATTGCCGGTGTGGGAGTCGGGATGATATCCACCGCTATACCCATTATTATTATTGCCACTGCCATTCTGGGAGCGCACCACTTTGCGGGCCTCTACGGAATAGCAATTGCGGCAGTCGGAATGCTTTCGAATACCGGTATTCAGCTTGCCGTTGATGCTTACGGACCCATTTCTGATAATGCAGGCGGTATTGCTGAAATGTCAGAATTGCCACCTGAAGTTCGTGAACGTACGGATAAGCTGGACGCTGTTGGAAATACTACCGCAGCCATCGGTAAAGGATTTGCCATCGGCTCTGCAGCTTTAACCGCTCTCGCCCTGTTTGCTGCTTTTATTACAGCGTATAACACTACCAATCCCGGTAGTATGATCACTTCTATCGATGTTACCACTCCAACCGTAATGGCATCCCTCTTTATTGGCGCAATGCTTCCATTTCTCTTCTCAGCTCTCTCCATGAAAGCTGTAGGCCGTGCCGCAATGCAGATGATTGAAGAGGTAAGGCGGCAGTTTAAAACCATTCCTGAGCTTTCTGAAGCTTTAAAGGCAATGACAAGAAACGAAGGCAAAACGATGGACGAGTGGAGCAGCGAGGACCGGAAAATCTTTGATGCTGCCGACGGAAAAGCAGAATTTGCCAAATGTGTTGAAATTTCAACGACTGCTTCTATACGTGAGATGGTTGCTCCGGGGCTTCTTGCCGTCATTGTGCCGGTTCTGTTCGGATTTATCGGCGGCCCTCAAATGCTTGGCGGCCTTTTGGCCGGTGTAACAGCTTCGGGCGTACTTATGGCACTCTTCCAGTCGAACGCCGGCGGAGCCTGGGATAATGCCAAGAAAATGATTGAAGAAGGTGTTGAGATAAATGGTGTGAAGTATGGAAAAGGTTCCGACCCACACAAAGCCGCGGTCGTCGGCGATACCGTAGGAGATCCTTTTAAAGATACATCCGGACCCTCACTCAACATCCTGATCAAGCTCATGGCTGTTGTTGCTCTTGTGATCGCAACCATGATCTGATATCAGTAAATTTATTTTTTAACTAAAAAAGCTCCATAGCATTCGCTTATGGAGTTTTTTTTAGCCTATTGTACTGAACCCGCCCTGTAAGGACATCATGTTTGCAGAATTATAAAAACAATTTCCTGATAATCTCTTTTACGTATAATTTTGGGGGAACAGACCGAAACATATCAATCCAGGAAACCGGTTCACCTTCTACCATTCGCAACCGGTATTTCTGATACCTGATGTGAGATTCAGTCATCAGCGATTTGTGCTTTTTGAAGCATTTATAATATCCTTCCACCTGATTTTCAGAATTTGATATTCGATCCCGGCTCTCATCCATATGAACAACCTGCAGCACAGAGGCCGCCGTTCTTATCGGGCCGTAAGCTTTTGCTAAACGAATCCACAGATCGTAATCCTGAGCGGATGGCAAATTTTCATCATAACCATCCACCTCAGACAGATACACCTTTTTGGTAAGCACCTGATTTCCGACCTGGTTATAATAGAGCAGATCATCAAGCGTGATCATTGGCTTTTTTTTCCATACAATTTCTTTCTTGCCAAAAACCATCCTGTCGTGTGAACAAACAGCGGATATTCCATCAGTAAAAGCTTCCATTAAACTTTTTACCCTGCCGGGTCTCCAAATATCGTCGTCATCAAGTCCCGCAATATACTCGCCCCGGGCCGCTTTGATAGCGAGGTTACGGCTTGCAGCAGCTCCTTTTGACGTCTTGTTTCTCAGTACAGTAACCGGATGCTCTTTTGCCACATTTCTCAATAATTCAGGAGTATCATCTGCAGAAGCATCATCTACAACAACAACTTCAATATTTTCCCAGGTCTGTTCAAACACCGAGTTAAGGGCAATTTCCAAATATGTACACCGGTCTTTCGTCGGAATAATTGCTGAAACAAGGGGTTGATCTGATTCTGTCAATTTTCTATTTCTGTCAAATGGTTATATTTGGATCAGAAATATAACAATTATGAAACTCAAACCACTTGTAACCATTGCTATTTGTACATATAACCGCGCAGACTACCTGCAGGATACTCTGAATGGCCTCGCAGAACAAACTGAGAACCCGCGCCGCTTCGAAATTTTAGTAATCAACAACAATTCAACAGATTCAACAGAATCAGTTTGTTCCGCCTTTTCTGCCGAAAGAGATCAGCTCCAATTCAAAATGGTTACCGAAAAAAAACAGGGGCTCTCCTACGCACGAAACCGGGCGTACCGGGAAGCTGAAAGCAACATGATATTGTATATCGATGATGACGTATACATGAAATCCGACTTTGTTGAAAATTGTATTCGCACCCTTCATGAAACACCACAATTAAAATGTGGCGGTGGAAGAATATATGTCTCTTTTGATGGTACGGATCCCGATTGGATCCCGGCTGAACTAATGCCCATGTTCGGACTGCATGATTTGGGTGATAACAAAAAACCCTATCCGAAAGACAATTTCCCCCGTGGCGGTAATATGATTATTCATAAAGAGCTGTTTGAACGATCCGGAATGTTTGATCCGAATCTCGGAAGGACCGGTAGCCGGATGATCGGAAGTGAAGAAAAAGCGTTTTTTAAAAAATCCATAAAACAGGGATACACCCCATGGTATCTTCCCGGTATCACTCTCTGGCATCGCATTGGAGTAACCAGGCTTCAAAAAGATTATTTAAAGGAACAATCTGTCGGGATCGGGAAAAGTGAATATCTCCGTCTAAAATCATCAAAATTAAAACTTACCGGAAAACTTTTTTCGGAATTTGTTAAGCTCGCTGGAAGTACTCTTCTTGCCGCCGGATATTTACTGAAAGGAAAAACAAAAGCGTCCCGATTTATTCTTATTTTCAGGTTTTGGGTATTAAAAGGTTTTTTGTTTGGATAATTTAAAATAGTTGATTGCATCCGACAACAGGGTGCCATCAGAAAAAATAAATCAAGTCATGAAAGCGCTAATTACAGACAATACAGGTAAAAATCCCAAAATGATTCTTGATGAAGTGCAAACTCCTGATCCGGGTGACTATGATCTGCTTGTTAAAATTGAGGCTACAGCTTTAAACCGGGCAGATCTTTTACAAAAAAAAGGGAAATATCCTCCGCCTAAAAATGCTTCTCCCATTTTAGGGCTCGAAATGGCCGGAGTCGTGGAAGAGGTTGGTTACCAGGTTACCCGTTTTGAACCGGGAGATCACGTATTCGGATTGCTCGCCGGCGGCGGATATGCTGAATATTGTACCATTCATGAGCGAATGGCTATGAATAAGCCCGAAGATTTTTCTTTTGAAGAGGCTGCATCTATCCCCGAAGTGTTTTTAACTGCATTTCAGGCTTTAAAATACCTTGGCGATATCAAAAAGAATGAGACTGTTTTAATTCATGCAGGTGCAAGCGGAGTGGGAACAGCTGCCATTCAGCTTGCAAAACATTTGTTTAATGCAAGGGTAATAACCACGGCTAGTAAAAAGTTCAAGCTGGATGCCTGTAAAGAGCTGGGAGCCGATTTAGCCATCAACTATAAGAAAGAGGATTTTTCAGCTGTCATAAAAAAGGAGCGTGGAAAAAACAGTGTGGATCTTATCATCGACTTTGTGGGAGCTCCCTACTGGGAAAAAAACATCGGCATGCTGGCGCTGGATGGCCGTATCATCTACCTTTCAATGCTGGGAGGAACAGAAATACCAAAGGCAGATTTATTACCCGTTTTAAGAAAAAGACTGCAAATAAAAGGATCGACCCTGCGAAATCGCACTGATGAGTATAAAATGAGACTCACCAGCGATTTTCACAGCTATGCTATGGAACTTTTAGAAACCGGTGATATAAAACCTGTAATTGATAAAATTTATAATTGGGAAGATGTCGAAGAGGCTCATAAAAGAATGGAAAAAAATAAAAACGTAGGGAAAATTATTCTTTCCGGAATGTAATATCATTTTTATGAAATTAAACGAAAGTGCACTGCCTATTGGTATCTTTGATTCCGGCATTGGCGGGCTAACAGTGGTTCAGTCCGTCAGGAAATTACTTCCAAACGAATCAATTCTGTATGTAGGCGATACTGCCAGGGTTCCCTATGGTATAAAATCAAAAGAATCCATTATTCAGTACTCAACAGAGATTGTTAATTTTTTACGCAAACGCCGGGTAAAAATGATTCTGATTGCCTGCAATTCCGTATCTGCTGTGGCACTGGATGCTGTTATAGCAGCGGCTCAGGGCATTCCTGTTCTGAATGTTATTACAGCCGGGCGCGATGCAGCCATAGCAACCGGATCAAGCCGGGTGGGAGTAATCGGCACTCTCGCTACAATCGGATCTGGATCTTATGAAAAGGCCCTCAGCGCTAATGGGAAATTCACAAGCATAAAATCAAAAGCGTGCCCCCTGCTGGTACCACTTGCGGAAGAGGGGTGGACAGATAATGATATTTCCAACCGGATATTAAATCTTTATCTGGATGATTTTCTTCATAATGGCGTAGATTCATTAATTTTGGGTTGCACGCATTATCCTCTCTTCAAAAAGTCGATCCAATCAATTTTCAGCAATAACGGCCGTACGGTCACTATTATTGACTCGGGTGATGCCATAGCTGAAATGGCGCTGGCCACCCTGTCAGATAAAAATATCTTACAAAATAATGGTACGGGATATTTTCATTGCTGCGTAACCGATCGTCCCCAGCGGTTTGGTGAGCTGGCTGAGAGATTTTTAGGTGAACCGGTAGAAGATATCGAATATGTACATTTATCATAATAAAATGATAAAATCCTTTTTAGCTCTTACGTTTTCCGGAATTGTACTTATCATTATCTCCACGGCAAACGCCCAATGCCCTGTAGATCATATTGCACTGACGCCGGCACCGCTCGAAGAAAGCTGGGCAGTTGACTGGTGGCTTCCCAGGCATGAGGAAAAACTCCGGGAAGCAGGCCGGGATACAGCTTCACTGCTTTTTCTGGGTGATTCAATCACACAAGGATGGGAAAGCTCAGGAAATAAAATATGGACTAAAAATTATTCTGCACTTGGGGCATATAATCTCGGTTTTAGTGGTGATCGCACTGAAAATGTATTGTGGCGTATTGAAAATGGAGAAATGCAAGATCTCAATCCAAAACTCACAATTTTAATGATCGGCACGAATAATACCGGCCACCGTCAGGATTCTCCTCAATGTGTGGCTAAAGGAATTCAACTTATCGTGGATAAAACAACTCATCAATTACCTGAAACAAAGCTGCTGATTTTGGCAATTTTTCCCCGTGGTGAAACGCCTGATGATCCTCTTCGTCAGTTAAACAATGAAATAAATGAAGAGATCAGAAAATTGGCAGACAACCAGAGGATATTTTTTGAGGATATCAATCAAACATTTCTTGATGAAAAAGGGATTTTGTCTGAAAAAATCATGCCCGATTTTTTACATCCCAACGAAGTGGGATATTCTCTGTGGGCTGAGGCAATGTCTCCCATAATGCTGAAATTACTGGAAAGTAATTAACCGCCCCTTTACAGCCCGCTCAAGACAAATCTTATTCTGATTTTTCTTCGTTTCCATTTTCGTCTTTTTTATAAGGTATTGGAATACTCGAACGCACATGGAGATCCCGCTGAGGAAACGGAATTTCAATATCATATTCTCTGAATTTCCTGACAATTGCCTGGTTAATATTATCTCTGATCACAGGATAATCTTTCACGTATGGAATCCATGCGCGAATCTGCATATTCCAGGACGAATCTCCGAATTCAACAAGATGAATTTGTGCCTCCGGATTTTTCATGATTTTAGGATTTTCGTCCATCACTTCCCTCAGGGCTTTGAGCACAAGATCGAGATCCGATGAGTAGGAGACTCCTACGTTCAGATCAAGCCGATAACTGGTATCTCCATGGGAATAATTCACAACATTACTTGACACAAATTCAGAATTCGGAACAATGATGAAAATATTATTCAGTGTTCTGATTTTAGTAGCACGGATATTAATTTCGATTACATCTCCCTCAACACCGCCCACACTCACCCTGTCTCCCACGCTGATTGGCCTTTCAAATAAGACAATCAGTCCTGATATAAAATTACTGGTAATATTCTGAAGGCCAAAACCGATACCAACTGAAAGTAAACCGAAGATAACAGCCAAACTGCTGAGATCAATACCGATAAACTGAAATGAAATCAGAAAACCGATTGTAATAATAAAATACTGAGTAACTCTGGCAAGGGTATATCTCAGCCCCTGCTCAATATCAAACCGGGGAAGAACCCTGCTCTGAAGTATGCGTTTTATAAATCCGCCTGCAAAAATAAAACCTGTTATAAATATTAAAAATATAACAATTGACATCAGGGTTACAGGTGTCTCCTTGAGTGTAAAAAGAGTGGTTGTAAGCAAATTATGAACTTCAGAAGCAACTTCTGAAATCGACATATCAGAAAAATCAGGCATCTATAGCAAGATTCTATTTAAAGTTTATTGGCTTCTGTAAAAATTTTTATATCAAAAATTATTCCGGATAACCTTCAGGTTAATTAAAGAAGATAGCCATTAGTTTATAAGTCAACCGGTTTTATATCCCAAATTTCATCAGCGTAATCGCGGATAGTCCGATCGGATGAAAATTTACCGACCCTGGCTGTATTATAGATTGCTTTTTTATTCCACTCTGCCTGATTACGATAAAGTTTTTCGACCTCTTCCTGTTTCTCAACGTAATCTTCATAGTCTGCCAAAACAAGAAAATAGTCGCCTTTGTGAAGAAGTGCTTCAATAATCGGATCAAAAATTCCCGGTTCATCAGGATTGAAAAACCCATCCCTGATCTGGTCAATAGCTTTCTTTAACTCATCATTTCCATTGTAATAATTCGCAGGATTGTAACCTTCATGTCTCATTCTTTCTACATCGTCCACGGTGTTGCCAAAGATAAAAATATTTTCTTCACCCACTTCTTCACGAATCTCGATATTTGCCCCGTCGAGAGTACCGATAGTAAGTGCACCGTTGAGCGCAAATTTCATATTCCCTGTTCCTGAAGCTTCCATACCAGCAGTAGAAGTTTGTTCGGATAAATTGGCTGCCGGAATCAGCATCTCGGCAAGAGTTACACTGTAATTTTCAAGAAATACACACTTTAGTTTATCCCCGACGTCAGGGTCATTGTTTATTTTTTTACCGACGTCACTTATCAGCTTAATATGCTTTTTGGCCATTGTGTAACCCGGTGCCGCTTTACCTGCAAAAATAATGGTGCGGGGAACAATATCGATATCCGGATTCTCTTTTATACGGTTGTAAAGAGTAATAGCATGCAGGCAAACCAAAAGCTGGCGCTTATATTCATGAATCCGCTTTATCTGAATATCAAATATCGACTTGAGGTTAATATCAACTCCCTGCTTTTCTTTGATATAGTCAGCAAGCTTCTTTTTGTTTTGATTTTTTACCTTCACAAATTTCTTAACAAACTTTTCGTCTTCTGCAAACTTCTCAATTTTTTTAATCTTCATAAGATCTGTCACCCAATCATCTCCGATTTTGGATGAAATCAATTCAGAAAGCTCGCGATTACACTGTCGCAGCCAGCGTCTGGGTGTGATACCATTGGTTTTGTTGGTAAAACGGTCCGGAAATTGTTCATAAAAATCACGGAAAAGTGTTTTCTTGATCAGCTCTGTGTGAAGTGCAGCCACACCGTTTACTTTATGAGATCCAACAATACCCAGCGATGCCATGTGAACTACAGGATCTTCACCTTCACTCACAATCGATAAACGGCTGATTTTGTTATGATCATTGCCAACATCTGCCTGAATACTCTGTAAAAATCGTCGATTAATTTCATAAATAATTTGAAGATGCCTCGGGAGCAGGTTACGAAGCAGTGAAACCGGCCATTTTTCGAGTGCTTCCGGCATAAGTGTATGATTCGTATACGCCATGGTTTTTACCGTAATATCCCAGCTTTTCTCCCACGTTAATCCTTCCTCATCAACCAGCACTCTCATCAGTTCCGGTATAGCTAAATTCGGATGTGTATCATTGCATTGTATAGCTACTTTTTCGGGTAGTTTTCTCCAGTCATCATGAACTTTTCTGAACCGCCGTAGTATATCCTGCATGGACGCGGCAACCAGAAAATACTCCTGTTTTAAGCGAAGCTCCTGACCAACAAATACTTTGTCATTCGGATATAAAACCCGTGAAATATTTTCATTTAGCTGCGTATCCCGAACAGCATCAATATACTCTCCCTGGTTAAAGCTCTTCAGATCAATTGAAGATGAAGAGGTAGCCTTCCAAAGCCGCAAATTGTTAACAATATCATTTTTATACCCGGGAATAGGAGTATCATAGGCAATTGCAAGAACATCATGGGTGTCCTGCCATTTGAATCTCACATCACCGTTCTCATCATTGTATGCATTGGATTTACCATAAAATGGAACATCGTATTTCGTTTTTTGCCGGACAACACTCCAGGGATTTCCGTAGCGAAGCCAAAGATCCGGTTTTTCGATTTGATAACCGTTTTCAATTTTCTGATAAAAAATGCCATAATCGTAGCGAATACCATAACCAATCGCAGGTATACCAATCGTTGCCATTGAATCCAGAAAACAGGCCGCAAGCCGCCCCAAACCTCCATTTCCCAGGCCGGCATCCCACTCTGCATTTCTGACTTCGTCATAATCGAGGCCAACCTTTTCCATCGCTTCGGCAGCTGTGTCCTGCATTCCCAGATTAATCAGCATATTATCCAGGAGCCTGCCTATCAGGTATTCCATAGAAATATAATACGCTCTTTTTACATCCTTTTTATAATAGCTCTGCTGTGTTTCAATCCAGCGGTCGTGCAGGCGATCCATGACCGACATGACAACACTTCGATAGCAATCCCAGGTGTTGGATGAATATTTATCTTTTGCCAGTGTGTATCTGAGATGCTGACTGATATCTTCCCTGAAGGAATCAACATCCATACCTGTTCGCGGTCGTAATTCATTTTTTTTCTTAGCCATAAAATTGTAAATCTGAAAAATTAAGTATTTAAATAAGTATTCGGAAAAATTCAGGTGTATCACCAGGTGACAAACGCCATAATACCTGCAAAATAATCAGCATAACAGTTCAAGCCAATCCAATCCAAAATGATAGATAGAAATATAATTCATTTCTTGCGAGTTTCACGATTAAAAGTTGATCAGAACACTTCGTGAAGTAAGTATATTCCTTATAATGACTAAGAAATACTCATTTCGGATCACTCTTTTTACGAATTTAATCATCATGTTACTCTTTCAAATATATTCCGCGATCCGGTTTAAATAACGGGCGTGTCATGTTTGCAAAAAAATTAAGGTTATGAAACGACTCATAGGCATTAATTGCAACAAAATCCTGTTCAAAAATACCGAAAATACTGGAACCGCTTCCGGTCATCGAAGCGTATGCTGCTCCTAAATCATAAAGCTGATCTTTGATATTTCCGATCAGTTCATTATTTGCCACCACAGGCGCCTCAAGATCGTTGACAAGCAGATACCGCCATTCATCGAGTGGCTCTTCCGTAAGCACTTTTTTCAAAGAGAACTCCGGTTCAGTATTGGGCAGACAGTTTTTATAAGCTTCTGCAGTTGACGATTCAAAACCGGGATATACCGTTACAATCCAGGCATCCGGCTGAACCGGCAGGGGTTCAATATCACTTCCCAGCCCGCGGCCGATACCCGTTTCACCTTTTATAAAAAATGGCACATCTGCTCCCAGTGAACGGCTCAGGTCTGTAAGGTCCTCTTCAGACAAACCGGCTTCTTCCAGTTTGTTCAGCATTCGAAGAGTCAGGGCGGCATTGCTGCTGCCCCCGCCCAAACCGGCTCCGGCGGGGATTGCTTTTCTTATCCTGAAGCTGTAGTGATTGTGCAGCCCCACATATCTTTCAAAAGTTTGATATGCTTTTGAAATCAGATTGTTCTCATCAGTGGGAATTGACGCATCCGACATAGCAAGAGAGTACTGATCTGATTTTCTTACTTCAAAATGATCTTTCCACTCAATGAAACAGAAGCCCGTTTCAATTTCATGATAGCCGGTTGGCAGCTTATCAAGTACATGTAACCCAAGATTGATCTTTGCATGTGAATAGCCAATCCAAACACTCATAGTTAATCCCGGGAGTTTAAATATTTATCTTTATGTTTCATCATATAATCATATGCAGCATCATGGTCATTAGAAATTTTCCCATCCATGATTGCTTCTTTTACATCATCTTTAACCCGTCCTACAATGGGTCCCGGTTCAAGGTCCAGTGCCTTCATGATTTCATCACCTCTGAGCGGGTTTTTCCAGTTTCTCATTTGGTCTTTCTTTTCAACTTCGGCAATCTTTCTTTCTACCTTGTCAAAATTTTTGAGAAATTTTTTAACCTTAAATTCATTCTTACTGGTGATATCAGCCCTGCAAAGAAGCATTAAATCATCAATTTCATCGCCTGCTTCATAAATAAGCCTTCGCACGGCGCTGTCAGAAACCTCTTCGGAAACAAGTGCAATAGGCCTCAGATGCAGTCGGACCAATTTCTTAACGTATCTCATGCGATGATCAAGAGGCAGGCCAAACCTTCTGAATATCTTTGGAGTCCATTTTGCGCCGAGTGCATCATGGCCATGAAATGTCCACCCTGCCTCTTTGTGAAACCGTTTCGTAGCCGGTTTGGCAATATCATGCAATATTGCAGCCCACCGAAGCCACAGATCATCTGATTTTCCAGCAACATTATCCAAAACCTTTAATGTATGCCAGAAATTATCTTTATGCCGTTGCCCGTTGATTTCATCCACACCAAGCAATTTTACCATTTCCGGAAAAAAATAATTCAGCAGGCCTGTATCAAGCAACATCGAAAATCCTCGTGAGGGTTTATCACTCAATATTATTTTATTCAACTCTTCAGTGATTCGCTCTTTCGATATAATCTCAATACGATGCGCCATCTTTTTTATGGCATCAAATGTATCATCGGTAATGGTAAAATGCAGCTGGGTTGCAAAGCGAATTGCACGCAACATTCTCAGGGGATCATCATCAAATGTCTGTTCCGGATCGATAGGTGTCCTGATAATCTTATCTTTCAGATCCTGGATTCCGCCAAACGGATCATGAAGCATACCGAAAGAATCGCGATTTAAAGACCATGAAAGCGCATTGATAGTAAGATCACGCCGCATTTGATCATCTTCAAGTGTACCGTCTTCAACGATGGGTTTCCTCGAATTACGACGATAACTCTCTTTGCGTGCGCCAACAAACTCGAGGTCAATATCCTGATACCGGACCTGCGCTGTTCCAAATTGTTTATAAACAGCAACCTTTGTAGTGTCAAGCTCTTTTGCAACTGTTTCTGCCAGCCTGATTCCGGAACCCACGGTAACAAAATCGATATCCGTTACGTCATTTTTTTCAAGCCTTCCGAGATAGTAATCCCGTACATATCCGCCTATAACAAAAGCTTTTTGATTGATAGCATCTGCAGAGTCGCCTACGGTCTTGAATATTTTAAGATGCAGCGGTAATAGATCGAGCAAAAGTGATTTTTCCTGGTTTTGAAATTAAAATAAAAACAATTGAAGTGGCAATCATAACTATTTTTTGGAAAAATTTGAAATCTGGCAGTCAGAGCTTCGTTTTATCAAATAGGAATGAGAATATAATTTAAAAGGACGCACTCAAAATATCTTGTAAAAATGCCTTATCATTACCTGTCTAAGATTACACAAACGTTTAAATAAGACTATGCAGTCAAACCGCCGGATACGAAAGGCATTATATATTAGTTTCGCAGTATCGCTGATCTCTTTACTGATCAAATCAGGGGGATATTTTATTACAGGTTCTACGACTGCACTTGCAGATGCCGCCGAGTCTGTTGTACACGTAATAGCTGTTGCATTTGTCGTATATGGTTTCTTGCTGAGTAAAAAGCCGGCCGATGCAAAACATCTCTATGGCCATGAACGTGTAGAATTTCTCTCTATTGGTGTAGAAGGTGCGGTAATAACGCTTGCCGGCCTGACAATTATCTGGCAGGCTGTCAACAATTATATTACAGGGTTTCAACTGAGTAATCTTGGTGAGGGCATGATCGTAATGGGCGCGGCCGGGTTGATCAATTTGATTTTAGGCATTTATGTACTGCGTGTCGGCAGGTCTGAAAAAAATATGCTGGCTGTCAGTAATGGAAAACATGTTCTCACGGACGTCTGGACCACCGCCGGAGTAATCCTGACCCTGTTGATCATAGAACTGACAGGCTGGGTATATCTTGATATTCTCATCAGTTTTGCTGTTGCACTTTATATAATACGGGAAGCTTATAAATTACTTTCCTATGCGATTGATGGAATAATGGATTCTCGCCATCCGGAAGTTGATAAAGCTCTCCGGCAAGAACTTTCAAAATCCCTTCCCGGCCGTATAAAAAGCTGGCACCATCTTCGCCACCGAACATCCGGTCAAACAACATGGGTAGAACTGCACGTAATTTTTGATAAGGAAATCAGCCTGAAAGAAGCACATGATGATGCAACTCTTTTGGAACGTAAACTGATAGACGCCCTCGACAGCGATGCCGTTGTAACAATTCACCCGGAACCTGAAGAACCTCACGATAAAATGCACGAAGCACTGAAAGGAGCCAATAAAAACCGAAATCTGGACGAGTTTATTTAAAAAACCCGGCTCTTTGAAAAAGCCGGATTCCAATTGAAAAGTATAATTGATTCAGTTTTTACTCTGGCACATTCACAAACGGGTTACTCATAACCGTTCCCCTTTGCACTGCCAGTATTCTGTTCATATATTTTTTAAGAAAAAATCTCCCAAAAATAATTGTTTAAATCTGAGGATTTCGACAAGTTGAGAAAACAGGAACGCAAAATCTATTTGTTTGATTTTAGTATCTATGAATAATGCAAAATACGTAGCAACGATACTTTTACTGGCCGGACTATTTTTGACAGGGTTTTCCTACCTGCAGGATAGCATGGAAACCGAAACCGGCAAAACAATAAGTGTTATTTCGGTAAGCGGAACCATCGGGCCGACTACTACCTCATATATTGAAAGGGGCTTGCGTAGTGCCAAAAGCAATAATGACGAACTCCTGGTAATTGAGCTGAATACACCCGGCGGTTTGCTGAATTCCACCCAGGATATTGTACGAATGATGCTGGGATCCGATCTTCCCATTGCTGTTTATGTATCTCCGGAAGGAGGAAATGCAGGCAGTGCCGGCACATTTATTACACTTGCAGCCCATATAGCAGCGATGGCTCCGGCCACAAATATCGGGGCCGCTTCACCTGTACAAATGGGAGGTGGTGCTGAAATGGACACGGTTTCACAAAAAAAGATTTTTAATTATTCCGAAAGTTATATTGAAAGTATTGCAGAACGGCGCGGCAGAAACGCAGAATGGGCAAAAAAAGCTGTGAGTGACGGAGATGCCATAACCGAACAAGAGGCTTTGGAATTAAATGTAATCGATATAATCGCCGAAAACCTCGATGATTTACTGACACAAATCGATGGAATGGAAGTTGAAGGCCGAATTCTTGAAACTGAGGATGCTCAAATAACAAGGATTGAACAAAACCTTGCTGAAATCTTCTTCAGTTTTATACTTCGGCCCGAAGTTATGCTGATCCTGACACTCATTGCCATTTACGGAATTGTGGGAGAAGTGACCAATCCGGGAGCAATTGTTCCCGGTGTTGCAGGTGTTATCTCACTGATCCTATTATTATATGGTGTAGCTGCAATGCCGATTAATATCGCCGGATTTCTGCTTATCGGGCTGGCGATAGCACTCTTCATTATGGAAGCCTTTACACCCACATTCGGGGTCTTACTCGGAGGCGGTGCTGTCGCATTCTTCCTCGGAGCCCTGATGCTATTTCAGGATTTACCGGAAGAGATGCAAATATCCTGGTACTGGCTTGTGCCCGCTACTATTTTAACAGTTTTAGTGTTTGCTTTGATAATGTCAGCAGGTATTAAAGCTCAATTTGGCAAACATTTTGCAGGGCTCGAGTCAATGGAAGGTAAACAAGCCGAAGTTATTGATTCTATTGAACCGGATAATCCGGGCCGTGTGCGATTTTCAGGTGAATACTGGAAAGCAGAAAGTGAAGAACCTATCGAGACCGGTGATAATTGTGAAATTATTGAATTTAACGGACTTACTGTAAAAGTTAAACCTATAACTCCAAATAAGGAGACAAATAATGAATGATTCAGGTGCACTAACCAACATGTTAATATGGATTATAACCCTTGTTGTATTTTTATCTGTATTTATACCGCAAATGTTCAAGATTTTAAGAGAATATGAACGCGGAGTCATATTCAGGCTCGGTAAATTTCACAAAACCAAAGGACCGGGCTTCATCGTGCTTATACCCTTTATTGATAAGATGGAGCGTGTAGACCTTAGGGTTTTAACGATCAATGTCGACAAACAGGAAGCAATCACTAAAGACAATGTTACCGTAAACGTGGACGCCATCACCTTCTTCAGGGTGGTAAATGCGGAAAACGCAGTCATCCAGGTTGAGCGTTACATTGCAGCCACGTCCATGCTGGCTCAAACCACCCTCAGGAGTGTGATCGGACAATTTGAACTTGATGAAGTGCTTGCCGACCGGGATAAGGTGAATAAGAAAATCCAGGATATCATCGATACTCATACGGATCCGTGGGGCATCAAAGTTGTTTCCGTTGAAGTTCGTGACGTGATTCTTCCTGAGACGATGAAGCGCGCCATGGCCCGGCAAGCTGAAACCGAACGCGACCGAAGGGCAAAAATCATTAATGCAGAAGGTGAATTCCAGGCTGCAAAAAAACTTGTAGATGCAGGTAAAATGATAGAGAAAACACCAGTTGCACTGCAATTGCGTTTCCTGCAGACCATGAATGAAATCAGTGAAGAAAATTCCTCATTTATCTTTATGCCGATTCCTCTGGACTTTCTGGAAGCATTCCAGGGAAAAGGGAAAAGCGAATAACAGATAAATAATAATTTTCCAAAAAAAGCTGTAGATTCGTTACATATTGCTGTAAAATAATCTGCAGCTTTTTCATTTTTATCTTTCCGGCTTTTTATCAATTTAAACTTTCTGAACATTATGGTTTCTAAATGTAAAATTATCATTCCGGTCTTTTTAATTGCACTTCTCACTCTCTTTTCAGAAAATGCCAAATCTCAAAATGATACCAACCGATGGGCTATAGCGCTGCATGGCGGCGCGGGTACTATTTCCAAAGACCTTCCTGATACCACAAAACAAAAATATTTTGATTCACTCGAAGAGGCACTGGCCATTGGAGAAGAAATTTTGCAAAACGGCGGTTCAGCCCTGGATGCAGTAGAACAGGTGATTCGCTACCTGGAGAATAATCCCCTTTTTAATGCCGGAAGAGGTGCTGTTTTTACAAGCGAAGGCACACATGAACTGGATGCGGCATTTATGCATGGCAATACACTTGGTGCCGGTGCCGTAACCGGATTAACAACTGTTAAAAATCCTGTTACGCTGGCCAGAAAAGTGATGGAGGAATCACGGCACATCTTTTTTTCGGGGGAAGGAGCTGAGGAGTTTGCCGATGAGATGGAAGTTGAACGGGTAGAAAATAACCATTTTCATACCGAACAGCGTTTCCGGCAATGGCAGCGATCACAGGAATCATCAGAAGCAGTTACACCCTCTGAATCTGTAAACCCGATTGAAGGTTTAAGAAATTCAAAATACGGAACCGTGGGTGCTGCAGCTGTTGACATAAACGGAAATATTGTTGCCGGCACATCAACCGGTGGCATGACAAACAAGCGATTTGGCCGTGTTGGCGACGTTCCGATAATTGGATCCGGTACTTATGCCAATTCAATGGTTGCCATCTCAGCTACAGGCTGGGGTGAACAGATCATGAGACATATCTCCGCACACACTATAGCTGCAAGAATGGAATTTGCCGGAGATAATTTAAGTGATGCAATGGATTTTTTACTTACCCAAAAACTTAATCCCGGAGATGCAGGCTTTATAGCTGTTGACAGGAATCGAGACGTGGTCATGAAAATGAACACTGCCGGTATGTTTCGGGCCGGAGCAAATGAAGCCGGTTACCGGAATGTTTCAATTTGGGAAGACGGGGAAAGGTAGCTGTTTACTCCATACCCAAGTTAAAACGATCTCTCATTTCCTGAATATACACACCGATATCGTTTCGCAGTTCAAAAAGCCGGGCGTGAAGTTGCCGGTACATATTTGGTTTGATAAAATCTTCGTGCTTCAGATTTTGAAGCTCATTTAAAGCAGTGTTGGCACTGTAGAGTGCTTTTTTAGTGTACGCTATATTTCCGCCAAGCACATCCTTTTCAAATCCGAAAGAGTAGCCGCCCGCAAGTTTAGCGCCAACTTTCAGCACATTATTGATAAATTCATGATATGTTTTGCTATGATGCTTCGGCGAAATGTATTCGGCCCATTTCAAAATATCAACAGCGTAGTCCCGGGCATCATTGAAGAGCTGCATATTTTCAATGGATCCGTAGTCGGAATGGGCAAAATCATCACTAAGGCTTTTCCACTCTTCACCATACTCAAAATCTTCGTCATCATGATCGAAATCGTCATATAGTGAAAAATCTTCATCTTCATCGTAGAAAAAGAGATCATCATCGATGTCATCGTCTTCATCTTCTTCCCAGTCATCATCTTCTTCAGGAAAGTAGGCCTCGTCGAGGAGCAGCTCTTCTTCTATAAAAGCTTCCACTGCATCCAGTTCATCCATATTTTCCTGTAAGAGCATCAGCCAGCGCGGAGTATTTCCTTTCGGATCAGCGGTAATAAAACGCCGTAACTGTTCGCTCTTTTTTTCGATTTCATTGAGGTGGTCTTCCCATTGGAATTCATTCCACACAAAGTCGTCATCAAAACCGTCAAAGCTCATTTATTTGAAGTGCTGTATAGGGTTAAAGTTTACATATATAGAAACAAAAAGTATACTCATTTTCAACTATAAATATAAGGAAAATAACGCTGTTAATTAATTCATTATTTTCCGGTATAAAATCATTACAGTTTTTCAAGAACGCGAATAATTACTCTGGTCATTTTCGGCTCGGCCATCGTGGCTGCCTCAATTACATCTTCAATACTGACTGCCTCGAGAGCATCCGGAAAACATTCGTCGGTAATAACAGAAATTCCGAGGACTTCCATACCCATATGTACAGCAGATATAACTTCAGGAATCGTACTCATCCCCACAACATCTGCACCGATCTGTCTCAAAAACCTGTATTCAGCTTTTGTTTCAAGCATTGGGCCGGTAAGCGCCAGGTATACGCCCTGTTGCATTTTGATTGACTCTTCAAGTGCCACATTTTCAGCTATATCCAGCAGACGCTCTGTATACGGTTCACTCATATCAGGAAAGCGCGGGCCCAGTTCAGGATCATTGGGGCCGATGAGCGGATTATCTCCGAACATATTGATATGATCGCGGATCAACATGATATCACCCCGACGGTAATTCGGATTAAGGCCGCCGCAAGCATTACTCACAATGAGGGTACTCGCTCCATTTTCTTTCAGCACCCTGACCGGAAAAACGATCTGCTGCATGGAATAGCCTTCATAATAATGAAACCTGCCCTGCATAGCCACAATCTCTTTCCCGCCGAGCAATCCGAACAGCAGCTTGCCGGCATGGCTTTCAACAGTTGATACAGGAAAATGAGGGATTTCATCGTATGAAATTTCTTTTTTGATATCCATCTCTTCCGCAAGCTGTCCCAGACCGGTACCCAGTATCATCAAATATTCAGGCCTGAAATTAGTTTCACTTTGAATAAAAGCTAAAGCTTCTTGTCTGTTATTTCTGAATGTTTCTATCGAATCGTAAACCATCAGTTATTTTATTGGTCAGTCAATATCGTCCAGGATATCATCCATATTTTCAGTCCCGGGCGGAACCATACTTTCGGACGTGTCTTCGTTTCTGTTTCTTCTATAGGGGCTACTGTTCTCTTCGGGATACAAATCAGCAGATTTTTCAATTTCCTCTTCTTTCGGCAAACTAAACAGGGACGCTTCATCCTTGCTGAACTGCTGAAGGGATTCTTGTGCAAGTTCAAGATACGAACGTATTCCTCCCACAATTTCTTTACGTCTGTCAATCAATCTTAATATACTTTGACGTACCTGCTGCCTCTGCTGGCTGGCTTCACGTATTATCGAATCCGCTTCAATTTCAGCTTTTTCAATAATATTCTTTGACTCCTGACGCGCCCCGGACAGTTTCTGATCGGCCGAGTCTTTTGCTGTTTGCAGAGTTTCGTGCAGTGCCTGCTCTACCCGCTCATAGTGCTTCAGTTTCTCGTTCATTTTGTCGATCTGGTCCTCAAGTTCGCGCACTTTCCCGACCATGTGTTCCCATTCATTAGCCACAAGGTTTAAAAAGGCATGAACTTCGGCAGTGTCATAACCGCGAAGCGACTTTTCAAACGACTGCTGTTTAATTTCAAGTGCCGTGAGTTTCATAAGTATATCTGATTGGTTCCAATATTAACGCTTATTGCTTTAACATGTTCCGGAGATTTCCTCCTTTATTTTTATCACTCTCTCGCGATGATTCACCTTCCTTTTTTTCTTCAATCTCTATAACTGATGATTGCTTCTTTTCATTCGAAGGTTTTTCCTTTTTTTTACCGGGATCTTCCAGGGTTTCTCTGTTCTTTGCAAATGCCTCCGGTTTCTCTTCCGTCACAATTGCCTCAAGATTTGCAAGACGGCGATCCGTTTTATATTTAAACTCCCGTAAAGCCGCCAGAAACTCCTCATCATTAACAATTGAGCCACTGTTTCTGTTTTTTATCCATGTTTTTATGATACTGCCTAATATCCCAAAAAATATGACTCCAAATATACTTCCAAATACGATAGCAACAATAAATACTTCCTGATCCATTATGAGTTCTCCATTTTTCTTTTTGCCATATCAGAAACTTTCTTTTTATTTCCCTCTGTTTCATCTTTATCTTCCACTTCAATTTTTTGAAAAGATTGGGATGCTGCATTAAAATTCTGAGGTTCTTCAGCGGCAATAGCCTCAAGATTTTCAATTCTCCGCTTCATCTGCAGTACCAGTTTTCTCAACTCGTCAATTTCCTTTTCATGCTGACGGTTTTTACCGGCGTGCTTTTTTTGGTTTTTATTGTATTCAAGAAAAAAACCTCCCAATATGGCAGTGATTACAATTAAAAATATCATCCAGGATGTCATATCAAATTACCTACAAATTGATTAACAGGTATATTGTAATTACAAAATTTTAAAACAAACTTACAATTTATTTCCTACGATAAGATTCAGTCATAGTTGCGCTTACCAAAAATAGCAGTGCCGACTCTCACCATCGTTGATCCCTCTTCTATCGCAACTTCAAGATCATTGGTCATTCCCATCGAGAGATGGCCAAGCTTCACCGAACCTTTTTCAAGGTGCAGATGCTTGTCGCGAAGACTCTTCAGTTTGTGAAACTCCGGCCGAACGGTTTCGGGCTCATCCGTAAATGTTGCCATACCCATCAAACCTTTTACATGTGTAAATTTCAGGTTCTGAGCATATTCCAATAATTTCGGCAGCTCCGATGGTTCACATCCGCTTTTTTGATCTTCATCACTGATATTTACCTGAATCAACACCTTAATATTTCTTTCTAAACGTGAAGCTCTTTTTTCTATTTCTTTCAAAGCTTTCTTTTTATGGACCGACTGAATCCAGTCAACCCTCTCAACCATGTACTTTATCTTATTGGTCTGGAGATTGCCGATAAAATGCCAGATAATGTCATCTTTTTCAATGCGCTCCATTTTATCCTGAAGTTCCTTAGCCCGGTTTTCTCCAAAATGACGCTGCCCTGCCTCATATGCTTCTAAAATATCTTCATCCGGCTTGGTTTTACTGACAGCCACCAACAAAACATCATCTTTACTTTTTCCGGTTTCAGCGCATGCTGCAGATATCCTCTGCTCAATCTTCTGAAGATTATTTTTTATATCATGAGACATAAATACCCGGTTAATGTTTTTTAAAAATTAAAACTTAATCACTATATCTTGTTTCAAATATAAAAAATAATCAGCCCCCGAAACGAATTTCAGAAGAGAAATAAATTTCAAGTAAATGCTTTTAATGGTCTGAAATTAATCGTATTTTTAACTTCTGTGAAAAAGAATATAACAATCCAATATTATTTCACCTCAAATTGTGTCGCTTTTAAATGGCCAAGGCCATTAAAGCGCAAACTCAGCGGTGAGGAGGTCAGATAGCGCTTGAATACGCAAATCCGGCATATCACCAATTTTATACACCAGTGGGCTCCCCCCGGAATTAAAATGGATTATGATAATGTCGGACTTCTTGTCGGCGATCCTTCTTCATCTGTTTCGCGAATTCTTGTTTGTCTCGATGTAACCGAAGAGGTGGTTCAAGAGGCTATCGATAAGAAGTGTGAACTCATTGTATCACACCATCCGCTCATTTTTCAAAAAATCAGCAGGATCAATCCAACGAATGAACAGGGCAGAATTCTTTACAAGCTCATCGGCAACAACATTGCCCTTCTGACAGCGCACACCAATCTGGATGCAGCCCTTGACGGTGTCTCTTTTGTTCTTGCAAATAACCTGGGCCTTGACAATCTTCGATTTCTCGCAAAAAATTATGATATCAGTCAGAAAATAACACTGACTACAAATGTGACCGACTCAGAAGCGGTTTTAAAATTGCTCAATTATTTCTCCGCTGAAGAGGCTCACTTTTTTACAGTTGACGCCAGAGATGAAGGGCTGAAGTGCTTTGAAGCAATCATAGATCAGCATAACGTTGATCAGCTCAAAAGCGCCCTTAAAAAAGAGGGCCTTTTGAAAAACGGAAGCCTGCATATTGTATCAATGGCGGGGCCTTCAAATAATTTTGGGTTAGGCGTGCTTGGAGAGTATCCCGACCGGGGAATTGCAAAGGAAGAATTTCTTCATCTTGTGTGCAGAGCTCTTGATGTTCCTTCTATTCGATTCTCGGGCAATATTGATATGGTCAAAAAAGTAGCTGTCTGTGGCGGAGCCGGCATCGGGTTAAAAAAGAGAGCCATTGCTAAAGGAGCAGACGCTTTCGTTACTGCCGATGTAAAATATCATGACTTTTTTACCGAAAAAAGAAACTTTTTACTGGTTGATACCGGGCATTATGAAAACGAATTCCCCATCGTTGAGGCTATTCGAAAAGAGCTTTCAGACGCCTTTGAAACGGTACAAATTGATGCAACAACCTGCATCACAAACCCGGTAAATTACTACGTAACAAATTTTGAAAATAAGAACCTTTAATAACTGCTACTAAAAATTATGGAAGAGGTACTGGAAAAACTTGCAAAATTACAATATATCGACAGCCGAATAGATGAATTAAAACAGTTACAAGGCGATTTACCTGAAGAGATACTTGATATTGAAACAGACATAGCAAGACACAATGCCAGGATTCAAAAATTGGAAGATGAGAAGCAGAATCTGATTATTGAGAAAGATAAACTTAAAGTTGAAATTGAAGCTTCAATTGAAAAGACAGCCAAGTACGAAGAACAGCAACTTACAGTTCGCAATAACAGAGAGTATGATGCTCTTACCAAAGAGATCGAAGCTCAAAAACAACTTGTAGAAAATGCAACTTCGAGAATAGAAGAGATTGAGAAAAGACTGGAAGAAATAGAACCCGAACTGGAACAGGAAAGAGATGCCCTCGCCGAGACTGAAAAACTGTATGAAACCAAAAAGAAAAATCTCGATAAAGTAATTACTAATACAGAAGATGAAGAGGAAAAACTGATCGAGAAAAGAAAAGAAGTTGAAAAGAAACTTGATGAGAGATACCTGAGAAGTTATAAGAGGCTTCGGGAGGGACTTACTAACGGCATGGCTGTTGTACCGATGGAAAAAGGAGCAGCTCTCGGTATGGCTTTACCTCCCCAAACACAAGTGGAAGTGAGGCGGAGAAATAAAATTATTATTGACGAAAACAGTGGCAGAATAGTTGTGGATCCTGCTTTTTTTGCAGAGGCAAAAAAGGATTTAAAAGTATAGGCCACTCGTCAAAAAAAACAAATCAGCTGGTTTCATAGCCAATAGGTACCGCTTCTGTTCGTTACATTGATGAAAATATAGTGTTGCCGGGTAATCGCCCCGACCATTGATGGCCGGAGAGGAAAGTCCGAACACCAACGAGCACCGTGCTTCCTAACAGGAAGGTTCCGGCGAAAGCCGGGAACAGAAAGTGCAACAGAAAACAAACTTCCCCGGTTTTACCGGGGTAAAGGTGAAAAGGTGGGGTAAGAGCCCACCGGTCCGGCCGGTGACGGCCGGATGCAGGGTAAACCTCACGGGGTGCAAGTTTATGCAGGCTGTGCGCAGCTCGTCGCAATACAGCCGGGTAGAACGCAAGATCCCGACAGCAATGTCAGGGGCCAGATAAATGATTACCGTCCGTCAGCTTACGGAATACAGAATTCGGCTTACAGGCAACATTAGATAATTAAGTCAGGCAACTACCCTAAACGGGCAGTTGCCTGTTTTTTATTACTCAAATTTAGAGCCGGAACTTTTTTCGTTAATAACTCTAAGAATCGTTGAACCCTTTGTAATTACAGATACAGAGGGTTAACTTAATGAAAAGCAATATTCAGCTAACTTAACTGTTGTGAATATTGAATAAACCATAAAAAACAAGACAAGATGAAATATTTAAAAACAATAGCGACATTTGTCGTTACTATTCTACTAACTTCACAGATACTGTTTGCGCAGGGTCAGCCCCAACAACCACCTGTTCCGGCCCCGGATGAAGTATCCGACCAGGAATTGACTCTTTTTGCAAGTGCCCTTCAGGACCTTGAGCCCATTCAGGAAGAACTTCAAAATGGCATACGTGAAGTAGTAGAGAGCGAAGATATGAACATGGAGCGCTTTCAGGAGATATTGGTAGCCATGCAAAATCCACAAATGGCTGACCAGGCTGATATATCTGATGATGAACAGGAAAAAATTGGCAAGATGCAGCCTAAAGTAATGGAACTGCAAATGGGCGCCCAGCAAAAGATGGTAAGCACCATTGAAAATAACGGCTTGGAAGTTCAGCGTTACCAGCAAATCATTATGGGTGTTCAGCAACATCAGGAACTCGCTGAACGCCTTCAAAATGTGATGGGCGATGATGATGGTTCTGATAACAATCAGTAAACAGCATCAGCTTTAAACTTTTACTCAAGCCATTCTCCACCGGAGAGTGGCTTTTTTTGTATCCGTTTGACTTCTTGTCCTCTTTCTCCGGCACCTCAAAATAAAATTGGGTCTATTCCGTCGGATTTTAATAAACTAACAGGTAAATAAGCAGCTACAGATTCACTTTATAAGAGCCTTTAAACTTTCTGTCGAGTTCCCTGCGAACATCTTTTTCCTTGATGTCCTCTCTTTTGTCGTACTGTTTCTTGCCGCGGGCCAGGCCAATCAAAACCTTTGCATATCCTCCCTTAAAATACAACTTCAGCGGCACCAGGGTAAATCCCTTCTGATTGATCGCTTTGTCAATTTCCCTGATTTCACTTTTTTTCAATAAAAGCTTTCGTTCCCGGCGTTCATCATGATTGTTATAGGAAGCAAATTCATATGGCTTGATATACATATCCCTGAGCCACACTTCACCGTTTTTGAGATAGGCAAATGATTCTGATAAACTCGCCTTTCCATCCCGGATGGATTTTACTTCCGTACCTTTCAGAACAATTCCCGCCTCGTAGGTTTCATCAATATGAAATTCATGCCGCGCTTTCCGGTTTTTGATTGTCGGTGTTGTTTTTTTCTCTTCTTTACTTTTTTTAGCCATTCTTCCTCTGCTTCATGATTTGCATAATCCCGCTTTCACTGCGGATTAATCCCTACTTCCTGAAGCGCATTTACCGCTTCAGGCTCAGGCCCCCGGTCGGGCATTGTGTCATATACACCCAGGATTTGCTGAATCTGGTTTCTGGCAACACTGTTTTCAGGATTAATTTTCAGAACCTCAACAAACTGTATCAATGCCGTATTCATCCGTGTTCTCATTTCACCCGCATCAAAGGTACTCATACTGTTGAGCGCATAATTAAGGTGCGTTTTTTCGAGAAGCAGCCGGACCTCAGGATCTTCCCTGTCTTCACCGTCAAGTAGCCGGAGAGCCTCTTCGTACCGGTCTTGTTCTATATACCGATCTACTTTTTCATCAAGAGTGCCCGGAGGTAGTTCATTGCCATTGCCACATCCGGCAACCATCACAACCAGTAGTATTAGTATTAATTTATACTTAATCTTCATTTCAAAAATGATCATTTTTTGTTTTTTAGAAATTGTAATTAAAATTTAAAAGTATGCGTTTGAAACACCGGTTAAACATCGCTGTAATTAACGATTCAACTTATTGTAAAAAGTAAATGGGGACGGGGCTGATACAGAGAATAAAGATCGCCATACTCGACCAGCCAAGAATTTTCCGGCCCGGCGAAAGCGGCTCTTCATAGAGAACCGGAGGATGTTCAAGACCCACAAAATAGACGATAAAGAAAGACCATACAATCCAGATCAGCGATCCCGTTGTTCCGTCAGAATTGATTCCTCCCTGTGATATAAATAACCAGCCAATGGAGCCAATCAGGGAAATTGCCCATACCGGTGCTATCCATGTATGTTCATTATGAAAACCTTTTCGAATTAAAAAAAGAAGAACCAAAGCCCAGATCAGTACAGAAGTAAATCCCAGGCTGCTGTTGTAAGTAACAATCAGTGAATAGAGAGTGGGTATAGCTTCCAGCCCGGCCAGAAGTGTTATTCCGCCAAAGCAGATTCGCGCCATCATCCGGTGCTTTCTGTAGCCTATTAAAGAATATAAAATGTGTCCGCCATCCAGCTGGCCCACAGGCATCAGGTTCAGGGCTGTAAAAAACAGACCCAGCCAGCCGGCAAATAAAAATGGAAAATGGTACATCTCATACATTGGAGGTACATTGTCAAAAAACCCTGCAATAAAATTGTACAGGAGAGTATCACCCAGAATCATGACCACGGCTTCTTCGCCGGCTGCGGTTGGCTGAGGCGGATATTCTCCGGTTTCCTGAATATGAGCAATCACATCCTCATGACCGTCAAAATTTTCAATAAAAGTTGGATCAGGCAGAGTTGAAAATCCATACAACAGTATGATGATGGATACGATAAAACCTGCAACCGGACCACTGACCCCAATATCAAACAGGCTCTTTGTATGCTGTATCCGCTCTTTAATACGAATTACGGCACCCATCGTACCAATTCCGAAGGGAACAGGAATAAAATATGGAAGTGTCACTTCAACATAATGACGCACTGCCGCAAAATAGTGTCCAAATTCGTGCACGGTAAGAAATGTGAGCAAAAGTGATGCAAACAAGATTCCTTCGGGCAGCATATCCATAATGGAATCCGCATTGGCACTTTGTCCTACCCAAAGCAGCCCCACAAAGGAGACACAAATAAAGGTGAGCACGAAAAGTGAAACGTGCTTCAAAATGGTTTTCAGGTCAGGACGATTTTTGGAAGGCCCGTTTTCCCTTTGTGAAAAAGGCAATGTTCTTTCTGAAATAAGATCATCCGTAAATAAATGTTGATCGGCCATCTATGAAATCAATTTCCGTTTTAGCGGCAACGTCATACAGCGGGCCCCGCCGCGTCCCCGGCAAAGTTCATGTCCGCGAAAGCTGATCGCAATTTTATCTTCCTCGTCAGGAATAAAAGGCTTGCCGGAAAACTCTTCAATAAAATCATACTGATCCATATATCTGTACCCATGATCTGCGAGGGCATTGAAGGTTTTCGTGTTCCTCTCATATCCCACAACAACTCCCGGTGCGAGACCAAAAACATTTGCACCGTCTGTCCACTGCTCGCGGTATTGACTGGTTCTATTATCTCCTCCACATTTTATGAACGTAAATTCTTTGCCGGTAATTTCTTTAAGCGCTGATTTCATCGACTTCATGGGTTCTGCCCGGATTTTATCACCATCACGCGTAAGAGCTACAACATTGTTCTCCTGTTCTTCGATAGATGGCGGAAACACCACACATTCGGTTTCATCTGCGAAAGTAAAAATGGTATCGAGATGCATGGATGATCGCTGTTTGGGAATATCAACGGCAAGAACATGACTCACCGATTTTTTCAGCAGCTCACCGGCAACATTCATCAACCCGCTAAAGGAGGTGCGTTCACTCATCCCGATAATTACCAGGTTTTCAGAGGCAACCAAAACATCTCCTCCTTCTATCGATTGATTTCCGGTAACCCTGATGATATTATCCCTGACAGAAGCAAACAACGGATGGTACATAATCAGCATATCCATTAAAAGCGATTCACGAATCCTGGCTCTTCGTGCAGCTCTCGACAGGATAATACTATCCTTTACAACAGCGGCAAGATCCCTCGTAAAAAGAAGATTCGGGCTTGGGTGCATCTTAAATTTTTTCTTCGGTTCAACAGACCCCTCAACCACAAACTGCATTAGCCTGGATGCCGGCAAATCATATAACTCTTTCTCTATTACATGCAGATTCTCTTCCGGAATTTCGCGAACCATTAATTCGATAAAATACTCCCGTGCAGCAGTATCATTAAAAGATTCCAGGGCGAGATCTGCAATTTCAAATACTTCGCCGTTCTCAGTCATTGCAGCTCTGAAAAGCTTAATCATGTCTAAGTGCTCCTCACGTGCATCCTCTTCAAAAATAATGTCGTCAAACAACAGATCATCTTTCAGCTCCGGATTCACGAGAGACACCTCATGGCCCGGTGTATGAACGATTACCGATTGCAGATGTCCTGTTTCTGAATGTATTCCGATTTTCATCAGGTAAATAAATAGAGTGGATTTATTAAAAGTCAGTAAATATAAGCTTTCTGAAACATCTATATAAATTCAATTTGATATTAGTAGAGCAGCTTATCTGTTTTAAAAATTTTTGTTTATATATCGTTTCAATTGGGGATCCTGCAATTTTTCGGGTAATTCTTATAAGTGATAAGACAAGATTGCTACAATTCAGTCGTTAATTTGCTATCTTCGAAATGTTAATCATCTGCAAAAGGTTCATACATAAGCAACAAAATAAAAAAGTGAACAGTGATACCAAATGACGTCTAAAACTGAAATCGAATCCCTCATTTATCTCCTGGAAGATCCGGATCCGGATGTTCAGATCAGTGTTGAAAATAGATTCCGGGAACTGGGTGA
>CAZFAJ010000032.1:0-30186 GCA_964517005.1 uncultured Balneolaceae bacterium
GTTTTTTCCGGTGCAGAAACGACCGAAGCCGTTCAACCGGAAAATAGGCGTTTACGATTCCCATCAGGAAAACGATGATAAAGAGCAGAATAAGTATCTTTATGGTATCGTATACAAAAAAGTTCAGAGCTGTTCCAAGCTGTGAATCCGGACTTAATTGTATTGTAGAATAGATGAGCCAGTCTGCAAATGATTGAATCCATTCAAACATAGTATTAACATCCCGTAAATTAAGCTTTCAGTAATTCCTTAATCTCTTTTACTTGCGCTACTCTGCCTTTTACAAGAATTTCGTCATCGATCATTAAAGCAGGTGTGGAGAGAATGTTATATTTCATCATCTCTTCAATATCTTCCACTTTTTCAACGTCTGCCTGAATGTCCGTGCTTTCTAAGGCTGCCAATACATTTTGGTACGTGGTTTTACATTTAGCGCAACCGGGCCCAAGAATTTTTATTTTTTTCATAACTTTGTGTGAGTTTGTTTTTTGTTCTTCACAAATATACAAAGAAAATATGATTCATCGTAATATTACGATTAATATTTGCATTGATATTTTCTATTGATTGTATAGGAATATCTGATTATCCCAGGATTCAGTTAAATAGATTCGAATTAAATTAGTTTTTAAGAACAATCGACTTAAAACGCATACTGTGCAAGCATTTTAATACCTGCAATCAATAAGACGATGGAGAGCAGATATTGGATATAAAAAGCTTTCACTGATTTTACACCATAACGGGAACCAATAAAACCGCCAATCACGACAGGTATGAAAAAGTAGAGAGCCAAAGGCCACTGTATCTCTGTTGAAACCGCATGCCCTATGATTCCGCTGGTCGAATTGACAAGAATAAAAAGTGCGCTGACAGCTGCGATTTTTTTCAATTTACCCCAGCCAAGGAAGAGCATAAACGGAGTTAAAAAAATACCGCCACCCACGCCAATCAAACCCGAAGTAAATCCGATTACCAAACCTGAAAACAGGGCGACAGGAACATGAACCGGTTTGTTTTGCTCAATTTCCTCTTTTTTTAACGTTCGCAAAAAGACGATTCCTGCCATTAACAATAGAACAATACCGACAATCGTGAAGAACAGACTGGCTCCAACTGTGATGTATCCGCCAAAAAAAGCGGCGGGAATTGAAGTAACTGCAAACGGCCAGAAAAGAGGCCAGTCAAAATGTCCGTGGCTCCCATAATTATAAAGCGCAATAGATGATACAAGGATATTGAGAATCAGCACCACGGGAACCAGTTCCGGCGTGAAATATCCGGTAAGAGTAAGAATGGCAATGTAACCGGAAGCGCCGCCATGGCCGACAGATCCATAAATAAATGCAATAAGAAAAAAAAGAAACAGCAGGTATAGAGGAAATTCCATTCGCTAAGAGTAATCGTTTACTCAGAATTAAACAAGAGAGCTCAAATTGCAGCTCAGAATTTTACTCAATCTGCCAGGTATTACCACTTCGAAACAACTCATCTGTATTTTTGAGATTGTTTCGCTTCTTTGCCGAAGCAATTGCAGAGTAGACTCGTTCTTCAAAGGGGGAAGATTCAACTTTTCTTATCACTCCCATTGCGACCGGATAATCGGGCAGGTGTAGTTTCGCCAGGGCCAAATGCAAAAGAGGGTCGCTCTCCTCCGCATCATGAATCAACGGGGCAGCTGTCCCGTTATCAAGAACTGTTTTTTCAAGCCTCATTCCATCAATTTTCAGGCTATGGTCAGATTCTTTTCCGAAGATCATGGGTTTGCCGTGTTCAAGAATAATTTGGTTGTCATCTTTTGTATCACGGCCGGTTATCTTTTCATGAATGCCGTCGGTAAAAATCACACAGTTTTGCAGAACTTCTATAACAGATGTTCCCTTGTGATGATACGCCTGCATCATTACATCTTCCATAAGTTTCGGATTATTATCAGGCACTCTTGCAAAAAATGATGCACCGGCACCTATGGCTATTTCGCCAATATTAAATGGATTTTCATAACTTCCTTCCGGAGCTGTTTTGGTTTTAACGCCCATAGGAGTTGTTGGAGAAGACTGGCCTTTCGTCATCCCGTAAATCTTGTTGTTGAAAATGATAATGTTTAAGTCCACATTTCTTCTGCAGGCATGGATAAAATGATTTCCACCGATTGCCATACAATCTCCGTCGCCTGTAAATACCCAAACATTTAAATCAGGATTTGCCAGTTTTGCACCGGTTGATACAGCAATAGCCCGGCCGTGGATAGAGTGTATTCCATATGTTTCGAGGTAATAGGTAATTCTTGATGAACAACCGATACCTGAAACACTTAAAAAGTTCTCCTTGGCGTTATCCATTTGTGCAAATGCCTTTTGCATTGTAGCCAATATCATGTAATCGCCACACCCCGGACACCATCTTACAGCTTGATCGCTTTTAAAATCTTTCCTGGTCAGCGGTGTTTTATTTTTCGTTTTTTCAGCCTGCATACTTAGTCCGATAAATGATTAATAATTTGAGCCTTGACCTCTGAAGTGAAGAAAGGTTGTCCCTGTATTTTATTAAACTGTTTATAAGAAAAATCCGGAAATTTTGATCGTAAATAATGAATAAATTGTCCGTTATTCAGCTCACAAACCAAAATCTGATCATAGTTTGCTAAAATCTCTTCTGTATTTTCGGGCAACGGTTTTATGTAGTTGAAATGTGTAAAAGCCACATCTTTTTCGCCATCTTCCATAAGCTCTGTTACAGCAGTATTAATAGCACCATGGGTGCTTCCCCAGCCAACAACCAGTAGTTTTCCTGATGTTGGCCCTGTCACTTCTTGTTTGGGCAGCCTTTTAGCAATTCTGTCAATTTTTTCTTCCCGAACCTTTGTCATTTTCTCATGATTCAGGGGTTCGTAAGTGAGATTTCCCGTGTTCTCTTTTTTCTCCAAACCACCGGTACGATGTTCAAATCCTTTATCGCCGGGACTCATCCAATATCTGCTGAGAAATTCGGGTTCTCTCAGATAAGGTTCCCACTCTTCAGCCGCTTCCTGGAATTTTGGAATTTTAATCTCGGTCAATTCATCTGTTTCGGGTATTCTCCATGGGCTTGTTCCGCTTGCCAGATAGGTATCAGAAAGCAATATAACCGGAGTTACGTGCTCCATTGCGATCCTTGCCGCTTCATAGCTGAACATAAAGCAGTCATCCGGTGAACTTGCCGCCATCACAACGAGCGGTGCTTCACCGTGGCGGCCAAAAAGTGCCTGGTTTAAATCACTCTGCTCTGTTTTCGTCGGTAACCCGGTTGAGGGGCCTGCTCGCTGAACATTTACTATTACCAATGGCAGTTCAGCGATTACGGCAAGACCTATCGCTTCAGCTTTCAGTGAAGCTCCTGGCCCGGATGTAGTTGTTGCAGATAAATTACCACTAAATGCGGCTCCAATTGCAGCACATATGGCAGCTATTTCATCCTCTGCCTGAAATACAATTGCTCCCATATCTCTGCGGGCTGAAAGTTCATGAAGAATTTCAGATGCAGGTGTAATCGGGTAGGATGATAGTGAAAGCTTTTTTCCACTCTTCTCTGATGCAGCTAAAAGCCCCCAGGCAATGGCGGTATTCCCGTCAATATTTCGATAGGTGCCGTGAGGAAGCTTTGCAGGTGGAATGACAACCGACTTGCCAATCAATTCAGTACTTTCAGCAAAGTTATAACCGGCATTCAGAGCCCGTATATTTGCGTCAACCAATGTTGGTTTTTTTCTGAATTTATTCTCAATAAAGTCAATTGTTTTTTCAATAGGCCGGCTGAACAGATACAGTACCACGCCTAATGCGAACATATTTTTGCATCGGGCAATCGTCTGCATCTCAAGTCCAAGGTCCTTAAGGGCCTCTTTTGTGAGAGAAGATGCAGGTGCCCGGATAACTTGATAATCTACCAGTGTCTCATCATTGAGTGGATTTTCATCAAAATTCGCTTTCTTTAAATTTTTTGACGTAAAGTTATCCTTATCTGCTATGATGGTGCCACCCGGTTTTAGAAAAGCCAGGTTCGCAGCAAGTGCAGCAGGGTTCATGACCACCAAAACATCCACCGTATCACCGGGAGTATATATTTCAGTCCCTCCGATTTGGATCTGAAAACTGGAAACTCCGCCAATACTTCCCTGCGGAGCCCGTATTTCAGCCGGAAAATCGGGGATAGTCGTCAAATCATTGCCGGCAATTCCGGATGCCTGCGAAAACATATCACCGGTTAATTGCATGCCGTCACCCGAGTCACCGGAAAACCGGACAACTACTTTTTTCATCTCTGTGGTTAATACGTTTTCAGCCATGATCTGATTTCTTGATTTTTTGGGTATTCAGTTTTTTAGGAGATTATCCATGTAAAAATTCCTGTCTTGCAATCAGTTCATCTTCGGTATCTTCATGATCCGGATCTGGAATGATACAATCAGGAACCGGGCAGAATGAGATACACTGCTCCTCGTCATGGAATCCCTTACACTCTGTACATTTATCAGGTACAATAAAGTAAAATTCATCTGAAAGCGGTTCCTGCATTTCGTCTGCGTCCACTTCTTCTCCATTTAACAGTGTTACAGAACCTGAAAGATTGGTACCCTCAGCCATAGACCATTCCACACCCGGCTCATAAATTGCCTGATTGGGACATTCCGGTTCACATGCTGCGCAGTTTATACAAGTATCGGTGATTAATACGGCCATGATATTATATATTTAGAATTAGGTTTATAAGTGTGGAGTTTAGAGAAAATATTTTAGATATTTAGACAATAAACTCTATAATAAGTTAGTGAAAAGATTCGCTTCTAACAATTAACCATCTTCTTAAAAAGAAATTTAGACTCTGTATAGATTAGAACCTTCTATTTAAAATCTTTTAAACTAAATCCTTGCAGTATTTTTATATAGTTTGCCCTTTCAAATGAACTTGGATCGGCTACTGAAGCAGAGCTCATCGCTCCTTTCATCTCTTCAACAGATATATATTCTTTCTCTTCCATCCATATGCTCATCTCTTCATGAATCGTTTTTAAAACCTCCGGCCCCTTAAAGAGTAAAACCGACGCCATCATCGCTACATCAGCTCCAGCCAAAATCATTTTAATTACATCATGGGCTGTATGAATACCCGTTGTGGCAGCAAGGCTGCAAGAAAGATGCGGCCTCAGCATGGCGATCCAGCGCAGGGGGAGTCTCTTTTCGAATGAGCTGCTTAATTCAAGGCTGGGCTCAACTTCGAGATCTTCAAGATTGAAATCCGGCTGGTAAAAACGATTAAAAAGCACGAGTCCGTCTGCTCCAGCATCCTGAAGTTTCACAGCCATATTTCCAAACGAACTAAAGTATGGCCCAAGTTTTACCGAGACGGGAATTGCTACCGATTCTTTCACCGCTTGCAGATCATCTATATATCGCTGCTCAACTTCTGTTGAAGTGACTTCCGGATCTCCTGCGATATAGTATACATTCAATTCGATCGCATCGGCACCGGCTTCTTCCATTTTTTTAGCGTAAGACATCCATCCGCCTTTTGAGATCCCGTTTATACTGGCAATGACAGGAATATCTACTGCATTTTTTAAAGAGACAATCTGTTCAAGATAGTCTTCGGCGTGCAAATTATGATACTCTGTAGGTTCCGGAAAATAACTGGTTGCCTCTGCATAACTTTCGCCTGAAGTAGACAGGTAATGGTCCAGTGCCTGGTTCTCTGCTGTAATCTGTTCTTCAAACAGTGAGTACATCACAACCGCAGAAGCACCGGCATCTTCCAGTTTTTTTACAATATCCACATCATTTGAAAGTGGAGAGGCCGACGGCACAAGAGGGTTCTTAAGTGATAATCCGAGATATTCTGTTTCAAAGTTCATAATTTTATTCTTTTTAATTTCATTGATTTTCAAAGGCCCGGATCAGGAATCAAAAAGCCCGCCCATCTTATTTCGATATACCTGATTGTTCCTTTGTTTTTAAGGGATCGTTTTTTAAAAATTCTTCATGTTCTTATAGAACACTATCAATTTTTATCCTCTTTTTCCGGTTCATACACTTGTTCCATCTGTTCATATACCCGCCACTGCTCATGAACTTCTTTTTGAGCTTGTGTCATAAGCTCTTTAGCAATTTTCGGTTGCGATTTCGCCAGCATCAGATATCTCATCTCGTTGTATGCGTAATCTTTAAGCGAAATCTTCGGCGCCTTGGAATCGAGCTGAAACGGATTCTCAGCTTCATCCATCTTCGTTGGATCGAATCTGAACAACGGCCAGTAACCGGAATCAACCGCCAGCTTTTGCTGTTTAAGGCCATGTTTCATGTCGTATCCATGTGCAATACAATGACTGTATGCAATGATGATGGATGGTCCCGGGTACCGCTCGGCTTCTACGATAGCTTTCATCATCTGCATGTCGCTGGCTCCCATTGCAACCCGGGCTACGTAAGCACCTCCGCCGGATACCGCCATTAATCCGAGATCCTTTTTACCGACTCGTTTACCTGCTGACGCAAACTTGGCAACTGCGCCAAGGGGGGTGGCTTTTGAACACTGTCCGCCGGTATTGGAATAAACTTCGGTATCCATCACCAGGATGTTTACATCGCGTCCGCTGGCAAGCACATGATCAACCCCGCCATAGCCAATATCGTACGCCCATCCGTCGCCGCCAAAAATCCAGACGCTTTTGCGAACCAGGTAATCGGCCAGGCTGTAGAGCATTTTAGCATCTTTGCCATCTGTTTTTTCAAGCAGTTTTTTGAGCTCGGCAATCCTCTCGCGCTGCTCAAAAATACCAGGCTCTGTTGATTGATCAGCATTCAAAATATCCTCCCGAAGGCCGTTTTCGATACTTCCGTTCATCTGCTTCAGAAGCTGCCGGGCCTGTTCTTCATGTTTATCGATTGTCAGCCTGAAACCAAGGCCGAACTCAGCATTATCTTCGAACAGGGAGTTCGACCAGGCCGGACCCAATCCCTGCGCATTGGTTGTATAAGGAGTGGATGGCAGGTTTCCGCCATAAATTGATGAGCAACCTGTAGCATTTGCAATCACCATCCGGTCGCCAAACAACTGGGTGATCACTTTGATGTAAGGAGTTTCACCACACCCGGCACAAGCTCCAGAGAATTCAAACAACGGTTCCAGAAATTGTGAACCTTTAACCGATTCAGATTTTATTTGTGATCGGTCATATTCCGGAATCGTCAGAAAATAATCCCAATTCTCCTTCTCCTGTTCGAGAAGCGGATCGATCGCTTCCATGTTGAGTGCTTTGCGGCCAACCTGTTTACGGTCTTTAGCAGGACAAACTTCCACACAGAGCTCACATCCGGTGCAATCTTCCGGTGAGACCTGTATGCTGATTTTGGTATTATCAGGCCACTCTCTGCCTTTGGCGTCCATATACTTGAATGTTTCGGGAGCTGACTCAAGGAGTTCCCCGTCATAGGCCTTCATCCGGATTACAGCGTGCGGACAAACCATCATACACTTGCCACACTGAATGCAGATATCCGGTTCCAAAACCGGGATTTCATGGGCGATATTTCTCTTCTCCCACTGTGTCGTTCCCGTAGGAAATGTACCGTCTGGCTCAAATGCACTTACCGGCAGATTATCACCATTTCCGGCTATTATCTCCGCAATTACTTTTTGCACATATTCCGGAGCCTCATCGGGCACTGCGGGACGCATCTCTTTTTCAGAATCAGCTGTTGCAGGTACTTCTACTTCAAACAAATTTTCAATGGAGTTATCAACTGCTGCGTAATTGCTTTGCAGGATTTTCTCACCCTTATTGCCGTAAGCTTTCTTAATAGCATCTTTGATTAACAAGATTGCCTTCTCTTTCGAAAGTATATCTGAAATTGCAAAGAAGCATGTCTGCATAACTGTATTTATGCGTGATCCCATCCCATTTTCCCGGGCTACCTTGTATGCATCTATCGTATAGAAAGCCATGTCCTTTTCTATGATCTGATCCTGAACTTTACGGGGAAGATGTTCCCACACTTCTTCGTGAGAATACGGGGCGTTCAACAGAAATGTTGAGCCTTTTCTCGCGTGTTTTAGCATATCCAGTTTTTCAAGGAACTGGAACTGATGACAGGCAACAAAGTTTGCTTTTTCAATCAGGTAAGCGGAACGGATCGGGTCCGGTCCAAATCTGAGATGCGAAACTGTTGTTGCGCCTGATTTTTTGGAATCATAGACAAAATATCCCTGGGCATAAAAGTCTGTATTATCGCCAATTATTTTTATGGAGTTCTTATTCGCACTTACGGTGCCATCTGCTCCGAGGCCATAAAACAATCCCTCGAATACATCATCATCACTGTCCCAGCCCTCCGTGTTAAACTCAAGGCTGGTATGACTTACATCATCATGAATGCCAATCGTGAAATGGTTTTTTGGTTTCTCTTTATTTAACTCATCAAAAATACTTTGAATCATCGGAGGTGTAAACTCTTTCGACGAGAGTCCATAGCGACCATTGATGATTTTTGGCTCCTGATCAAATTGTTTCCATGATTCTGTCCGGTTTTCCTGGATTGCCGCGAGTATATCGTTATAAAGCGGTTCCCCGGTGCTGCCGGGTTCTTTCGTGCGGTCCAAAACCGCAATGCCTTTTACGGTTTGTGGAATGGAATCTATTAAATGATTCATGCTAAACGGCCGGAATAGTCGAACTTTAATCAATCCAACTTTTTCGCCGGCTTCATTTAATTTATCAACCGTTTCATGGGCTGTTTCTGCTCCTGATCCCATCAGGATGATGATCCGGTCAGCATCTTTGGGGCCATGATATTCAAATAATTTATAGGCCCGGCCAGAGAGTTCAGCAAATTTGTCCATCGTATTTTGTACAATATCCGGGCAGGCATCGTAATAAGTATTTACGGACTCCCGTGCCTGGAAAAAAACATCCGGATTTTGTGCTGTGCCCCGGATCACCGGTTTATCGGGTGTTAAAGCTCTGTTTCGATGTTCAATGACATATTGATCATCGATCATCTGCCGCATGATTTCGGAAGAGATTTGCTCTATCTTTTGCACCTCATGGGACGTTCTAAAACCATCAAAAAAATGAATAAATGGTATACGGGATTCCACAGTTGCCGTATGTGCGATTAACGCCATGTCCATGGCTTCCTGCACACTATTTGAACTTAATATAGCCATGCCTGTCATCCTCATAGCCATGGCATCACTGTGATCTCCAAAAATGGAAAGCGCATGGGTTGCAACCGATCTTGAAGCCACATGAACCACAGAAGGAGTAAGTTCGCCGGCAATTTTATAGAGGTTTGGCATCATTAAAAGTAATCCCTGAGATGCCGTAAAAGTGGTCGTTAAAGCGCCTGTTTGCAGAGCACCGTGCAATGTTCCGGCCGCTCCGCCTTCACTCTGTAGTTCTACCACATCCGGAACAGTACCCCAAATATTCTTTTTACCCGCCATTGACCATTCATCTGACCACTCACCCATGGGTGAGGCCGGAGTTATTGGATAGATAGCAATTACTTCACTTAACTGATGAGCTACATATGCGGTTGCTTCATTAGCATCAATCGTTACTTTTTTCACTGACATAATAGAACCTCAATTTATTTTCTTCCGTTTTTTACATTCATTTTTACTTTAGAATCTTCCATTTTCAACTCTTGGGTGATTTAACCAGATTGGCTATGCTGTCTCCATTCGCAATATCATCAGCCAGATTTTCAAGTGTTTTATTTTGAAACAGATAGAACACTTTTTCCCTGATTTTTTTGTATTCATAATGAATCGGGCAGGGATCTTCTTCATTACATTCACCTAAATCGATTCCGCATTGATTAAAAATAGCAAGCCCATCGATCGCTTCTACAATTTCAATAAGTCTTATTTCATGTGCGGGCCTGCTTAATCTGAAACCACCATTTGGCCCTTTCATCGAAAACAGAAATTTTTGTTTAACCAAAAGTTGTAAAATCTTACTCAAAAAATGCTTTGGTATCTCCTGTTCAGACGCTATTTCACTCAGATCAACATTTTTCTTTTTTGTTGAGTGAAGTGCTATATAGAACATAGCCTGTAAACCATAATGGCATGATGCTGAAAACATTAGAGCCTATTTAGTATAATTCGTGTTATTGAATCTGAACTGTTTAGTTAGCAATTCATCTTCACATTCCTGATATTTCGGATTAAGAATCAGGCTGTCAGGATTCGGACAAACCACCAGGCACTGAGGCTCTTCAAAAATTCCTTTGCATTCAGTACACTTTTCCGGAACAATGAAATAATATGTATCCGATAATGGTTCTAACTTGTCATTTGCCAGAACATACTTATTATTCATCAGTTTTATATTACCTTTAACTGCTGTTCCTTCTTCCATCGTCCATGAACTGCCGGGTTCATATATTGCATTATTTGGACATTCCAATGCGCAATAACCACAGTTTATACAATCGTCAGTTATTATTAGTGCCATGATATCCTCCTGTATAGGATCAATAAAAAGCTGTTACATATTTCGTTACTTCGATTAGAACTCTAAATAAGATATTTAGATAGAAAACTCTAATTTAATGTAATAAAAAACCCGCGCTGTTACAACTTGCTTCCTGATCTTTTTATAACAGAACAGGTGTATATCTTAATCTCGCTTAACAGGTTTCCCCAGGCTAACAATACTATCACCGGTCTTAATATCTTCCGTTAATTGATAGAGCGATTTCTCCTTAAACAAGCTCTTCACTTTCTCTCTAACTTTTTTGTAATCGTGATGTATTGGGCAAGGATGGGAGTCATTACATTTTTTGAAACCAATACCACATTGGGTAAAAATCTCCAATCCGTCGATGGCATCAATAATTTCAATTAAAGTAATATCTTTCGAGTCACGATTCAGCTTAAACCCGCCTGTTGGTCCCTTCATAGAGATTAGCAACTTCTGCTTAACCAGAATTTGCAAAATTTTACTCAGGAAATGTTTAGGGATATCAAGCTCCTCTGATATTTGACCTAAATCTACATTTTTATCCTTCGTAGAATGCAGAGCTATATAGATCATAGCCTGAAGGCCATAGTGGCATGATGTTGAAAACATAAAAAATAAACGTGTTTAATGAATTCCTATTTCAATTATCTATATCTAAAACTCTAAAAAAGCTGATTCATTATATAAATGAACCAGATATGAAAACATGGAATATACATAAACTCAGATATATTTAATATTCCGGTCAATTTAAAAGTCTGTCAGAAAAGGATTTCCGCAAAAATCGGGCTACAGTTTTTCAAGGACAATCTCTTTGACTTTCCGGGCAAGATTCGTACAATGGTTCACTGTGTTCACATCATTACAGAAATAGACTTTTTCATCATTTAGAACATTGCAGTTTTTACAATAAACGTCACTAAAATTTACTTCTTTCAGTTGGTCATCATATTTTTTGCTATAGGTGATTAACTCTTCCAATGTTGGTGACTCACCCAATTCAGCCCCGTTATGCTCCCGCTTGTATAGGATCGACAGACAGCTTAAATAGTAGTAAAGTGCTCTTCTTGCAGAAACACATCCGGAGTAGTTAACTACATCGCGGGATGGCCTTTGAAGCTCCTTTTGGGCTTTTTCCAGTTCTGCATCAGCCTGTTCATAAATTTGATCCAAATTACTATCATCCATGGTCTTAAGATTTTGTTAACGTTGATTTTATTTGTATCACATCTCTCTAACCTCCAAACATTGTAATTGAACTCCTGGCAAACTCAATAAGCGGTTCAAAATAAATTCCAAGCAACAGGGTAGGCACCAGAAGCATCAGTAAAATAATCCTGGATGAGCGGTCAAAATTCAAATTCAAAGCTTCTTTTTCTGCTTCATAGAAAAACATGTTTCGTACAACCCGGATATAGTAGAAAAGTGATATAACCGTTGTGATACCGGCTATGGTAACAAGCCAGATCCATCCGCCGCTGATCGCTGCCCCAAAAATATAGAGTTTGGCCACAAATCCTCCTGTTGGCGGCAGTCCGGTTAGTGAAACAAGAAAGATGGTCAACGCTACACTCTCCAGCGGAGCCCTGAATCCCAGCCCTTTATATTTCTCAATCGATTCGGTTTTGAGTTTATTGGAGAAGAGCATTGCCACATAAAATCCCCCCAGATTCATAAACAGATAGATAAAGAGGTAGATTAAAATCGAAGTTAATCCTTCACTTCCCAGAATCACGAGCCCCATCAAAATATACCCGGCATGAGCAATGCTTGAATAGGCCAGCATTCGTTTTATGTTATCCTGCCTCAATGCTGTCAGGTTTCCTACAATCATCGCAAGAGCGGCCATTCCGCCCAGCAAAATATCCCAATGAATTCCCTCAACTATTTGCCATCTGCCTGTTGCGGTTATGCCAGCAGAATCGATAAATGAAACCGAAAAAAATCGTATTAAAAGGCCAAAAGCCGCGATTTTTGATGCTACGGCAAGAAATGCGGCAATTGTGATAGGTGCTCCTTCATAGGCGTCCGGTGCCCAAAAATGAAACGGCACAATTGCAATTTTAAAACCCATCCCCACAACAATCATTAATATGGAGATATTCAGGATAAACGCTTCGCCCACTCCGGCGGTCAAAGCACTATTTAACTGGTAAATATCAACAGCGCCTGTTACCCCAACCAACAGCGAAATTCCGTATAGCATCACACCCGAGGATACCGCTCCATAGATAATATATTTCATTGAGGCCTCAGATGACCGAAGCTCCTTTTTCATATATCCTGTCAATACATAGGAGCTAATGCTCACCACCTCAAAAGCAAGATAGATCATTAACAAGTTGGTCGATCCCACCATGAGTAGCATCCCAAATATCATTCCCGCCAGCAACATATAATACTCGCCATAACGTGAACTATAGGCTTCCAGCTCACTGCTTTTCATCGAAAAGAGAACGATGAATATGCTTGTAAGGATAATCAGTACTTTAAAAAATATCGCAAATGGATCCACTGCAATCATATCATAAAAAACCGCCAGGTTGCTGCCTGTTTGCATAACCACGGAAATTCCGGAAATAAGCAGTCCGCCCAGCAAAATCCAGCCTGTTGTATGCTTCCCGCTTTTCACAAGCAGATCTGCAATAATAATCACACAGAGAGTACCAAGAATAATGATCTCCGGGTAAACCTGGCTTATACTATATAGAGTATGTTCAATCATAATCGGGTTTTAAATCTGTTTGATTTACCATTGGCCGGTTGGCAGATTATATTGCGGATGTATAAACAACTCCTGAAAAGTGTAAATTTTCCTGATACCCTGGCTTCAATTCGGTTACTAAAAAATTTCATCTGCTAATTTCCTCCGGCTGTCACAAATTCTACAAGATGACTCAGTGATGTATTCATCAGCTCAATTGCCGGTGCCGGATAGACGCCCAGCAAAATGATGAGTATGATCAGGGGCACAAAAGCCAGCAATTCTCTCGGCGTGAGATCTTTAAGGTCTTGCAGCTTCTCCGGCGTTTTACCCAAAAATATGCGCTGGACAGTCCACAAGATGTAGGCCGCTGTGATGATAATACCTGAAACGGAGATGATCGTAATCCATTTGTAGGCTTCAAAAGCTCCGAGAAACGAGAACAGCTCGCTAACAAATCCATTCAGCCCGGGAAGTCCGAGTGCGGCAAACATCCCGACAACGGCAATACCGGTATATCTCGGCATCTGATTGGCGATTCCGCCAAAATCGTAGAGTCCGCGTTTATGTGTTCTGTCGTATAATACACCCACGGCCAGGAAGAGAACAGCAGTAATTATTCCGTGATTAAACATCTGCAGAACACCGCCGACCATACCCTGTGTATTCAGCGCTGCAATTCCCAGCACTACAATACCCATATGGCTAATGGATGAATAGGCGATCAGCTTCTTGAAATCATCCTGTGCCATTGCGCACAGCGCGCCATAAATTATGCTGATCATACCAAGAGTTGCCATAAAGTAGACAAAGTAAATCGTGGCATCGGGAAGTATTCCAAAATTAATTCGCAGCAATCCGTATGCACCCAGTTTCAGCAGCACGCCGGCCAAAATCACACTGATTGGGGTTGGAGCTTCAACGTGTGCATCGGGCAGCCAGGTATGAAATGGAAACAGCGGTATCTTAATTGCAAAGTTGATAAAAAGTGCCATCCAGGCTGCGTATCGCCAGGTAGTATCCACACCGAATAACAGGCTTCCCTCCACAAAGTTCTCGGGATTCATCATATGCAGCATATTGAATGTGTGCACAGACTGGCCGGTAGCAGGATCGGTATAAGCAACACTGAAATAGAGAGCGAGCATGGTCAGCAGCATCAAAATGCCGCCAACAAAGGTATAGAGAAAGAATTTAATAGCAGCATATTCACGTCTTGGCCCGCCCCAAAGACCGATCAGAAAGTACATCGGCAGCAGCATTGCTTCCCAGAAAATGAAGAAGAGGAAGAAATCAAGCGCAACAAATACTCCCATCATCCCGGTAACCAGCAGAAGATAGAGCGCAAAATATCCCTTTACCATCTTCTGAATGTTCCAGGATGAGATCACCCCGATAAACCCGATCAGTGCGGTGAGCATCACCATCAGTACACTGAGGCCATCCAGGCCAATAAAGTATGTAATTTCGATCCGGCCAACCCATGGTACCGCCTCAACAGTAATCCAGCTCAGCTGCTCAACAAACTGGAAACTTTCTATATCATTTACCCCAACTTTTGCACGATCAAATATTGCATATATTGTTGCGGCCAGTACCACCTGTAAACCGGTGACGATTGCCGCTGTCCAGCGCATACCATTTTTATTTTTATCGGGAATCAGAAGTACGATAATCATACCCACAATGGGAAGAAAAACCAGCCAGGTAAGAATACCGATGCCAAATATTTGAAATTCCATAAATTTAGAGTTCTATTATGTGTTTTTTAATTCGTTCTTCATTGAAGGCAAAAGTAAAAGGTGAAAAGTGAAATGGACGGAATGATTCCAAGACCTGTAAAGCCAATAGGACCCGAGTCATAATTGCTGAAGTTTGTATCCTGTTGCCCGCCTTGTTAGTTTTATCGGAACTTTTCACTTTTCTGTTTTCACTTTTCACGATTTTATCATTTAAATACTCATTGGTTACATCTCAAATCTAGATAAACAGGATAAACAGCACCAGGAAACTGAATATGACATAAACCAGGTAGGTCTGAACTTTTCCGGTTTGCACTTTGCTGAGCAGGCTTCCTGCCCTGTCTGCAGAGTTCGCTGTCGCATTTACCAGTCCATCCACGAGGTTGTTATCGATCCATCCGCTGATCCCTGATATTCCTCTTGTTACCACCGCACTGCCATTTACAATGCCATCAATAATATGTTCATCAAACCACTTCATCACCTTTGTCAGCAAAATCAGCCCATTTACGAATACACGGCCGTAAATTTCATCGAAATACCAATTGTTTGATGATCCCCTGTAAAGGAACCCGGCTTTTTGAGCCATTTTGTCCGCACTGATTTTATTCCACTGATAGGTGGCAAAAGCCAAAAACAGGCCTCCGGCTGCGATTAAAATGGAGAGAATCATAGCCGTTGTGTGAACACCGCTTACAGTTTCATGAAACAGGGCTGTACTTACGGGCTGAAGCAGTTCGGGTACCATATTCAATGGCCGCTCTATCGCTGCGAAGAACCAGCCGCCTGATGCTCCGAACGGGTTGTAGCTGTAAAAGAAAAAGAGTGAGAGTACGGCCAGGACCATCAGCGGAATGGTCATCATTTTGGGCGATTCTTTTATACCGGCAATTCTGGATTCATCGGATGGTTTTCCGTGGAATGTGAGAATCAGCAGCCTGAACATATAGAATGCCGTAAGGCCGGCCACAGCAAATCCGATGAGAGGCAGCAGCCAGTGGCCATTTAACGTACTGAATGCCAGTGTACCCGCCAGTATCTCATCTTTACTGAGGAAACCGGAGGTGAGCGGAATCCCGGATATGGCCAGTGTAAAGATGAGGAATGTCCAGTAGGTTAATGGCATTTTTGATTTCAGGCCTCCCATGTTCCGGATATCCTGAGCGTCGGTATGATGGTCGTTTTGGGTGTGAAGTACGCTGTGCATGGCGTAAATCACACTACCGGCGCCAAGGAACAGCCCGGCTTTAAATGCAGCGTGTGTTACCAGATGCATAAATCCGGCCGTATAAGCACCCACTCCCAAAGCCATAATCATATACCCCAACTGGCTTATGGTTGAGTATGCGAGTACTTTTTTAATGTCGAACTGGGTGATGGCAATCGTTGCGGCAATCAAAGCGGTAATGGCGCCGATATATGCGATGATCAGGAGCGCATCTGAGGTAAGCATTGGGAAAACCCTGGCTACCAGGTACACACCGGCAGCTACCATCGTAGCGGCATGGATAAGTGCACTGACTGGGGTTGGGCCTTCCATCGCATCGGGGAGCCAGACGTGAAGCGGAAACTGCGCAGATTTACCCACAGCACCGCAGAAGATTAAAATTCCTGCAGCGGTTAACCAACCGGTACTGTCAAATGGCAGTTGTCCTGCAGCAATCGATTCAAATATGGATTCGAATGCAAAAGTTGAAAAACTCAGAAACAAGATCAGTATCCCGATAAACATCCCAAAATCCCCAATCCTGTTTACGATAAACGCTTTGTTTGCAGCATTGGAGGCAGATTTCTTTTCGTACCAGTGGCCAATCAACAGGTAGGAGCTGATCCCCACCAATTCCCAAAACACATACATGAGCAACAGGTTGTCGGTGATCACAATACCCAGCATGGAGAAAGAAAACAGTCCCAGGTAGGCAAAATATCTCGAATAGCGAACATCATCTTTCATATACCCGATAGAAAAGAGATGCACCAGTGTACTCACCATGGTTACAACCACAAGCATAACAACCGACAGATTATCGATCAATATACCAAACTCAATATTCAGAGAGCCAACCAAAACCCAAACAAATGAGCCTGTAAAAACCTCTGATGAGTGGGAAGTGATTTTAGCCACCAACAGGTACAATGAAAAAATAAGAGCCATTGAAATTAGCCCCGAAGCCAGCCAGTCACCATTTCGAGGGAGTTTTTTGCCGAAGAAAATCAGCAGGATAAATCCCAGTAGTGGTAACAGAAGAATTAGTACAGGTAGTTGTATAAACATGTGATATACTCTATCGTGATTTTTCCATTTCTTTCATCATCACCCTTTCATTGTGCTGATTTCGTCCAGGTTAATTGTTTTGAACCTGTTGTAGAGATTCAATACGATAGCCAGGGCTACGGCAGCCTCAGCTGCTGCTATGATGATGACAAAAAGCCCGATCATCTGTCCATCCAGTGATAACCCGGTGAACCGGCTAAAAGCGATAAAATTGATATTTGCTGAATTCAGGATCAATTCAACACCCATCAGTACCATAATGACATTTCGCTGTGAAAGAACCGCCATTAAACCCAGTGAAAACAGCAAGGCACTTACAATTAAAAAGTGAATCAGTCCGGGATCCGAGAGCCATTCCATGAGTGAAAATTCCATTGTTATTCTGTTTTATCTGTTTGGGTTGTTAATCTTGTTGACATCAGTATAGCTCCGATTATAGCAATTAAAAGAAGCACACCTACGGCAATAAATGCCAGGATGTAATCACTCATCAGCATCATTCCCAGGTCATACACTGTTTCATCCCGGTTTACCGGTGTTGAAATAGGCCATTGTGTTGTTGTAAATGCAAAAATCAGAAGGGCAGCTGCAGCAATAGAAAGGAGGGAGGCGGGGAGCAGATTCACAGTAGTACTTTTAAAGTCTGAGGTAAGTCCCTGATCAGTGAGCATCACTCCGAAAAGAATCAGGATTAAAATGCCTCCTACATAAACCAGCAGTTGTGTAGCCGCCAGAAAATCGGCGTATAGTAACACATAGAGTGCGGCAACGCCCATCAGAGTGAACATTAATGCAAATGCCGAGTGTACAATATTTTTTGAGAATACCATGACAGCCGCAGCACCTACGGTAACCAATGAAAACAGGTAAAAGAGAATGGTAGTCAGTTCCATGTTCGTCTAATCTTCTTTATCAGGTTTTGCTGAGTCATTCTTCTTATCACTTTCGTCAGCTGATTCTTTTTTCGCCTGTAACTCCTTATTTTTTTTCTCTGCGGCTTTTTTCCGCTGAGCTTCTTCCTTTTTCTTTTTCTTTTCTTCGGCTTCTTTTTCTGCCTTTTCCTTCACTTCCGCAACCATTGCCGGCTCCAAATCACTGAAGTGGTAGACCAGGTTTGTACGGTCGAACTCCGAGTATTCATACTCAGATACCATATAGATGCAGTTTGTGGGGCAGGGTGGAACGCACAGATCACAATACATGCATTTGGCCATATCTATATCAAACCGGGTTAGCCAAAACCGTTTTGGGTTTCCTGTGGATGTTTTTCCCAGATCCACATCGGAGGTTGCCATCACCGTTTCGATATCAATACAGTTTACCGGGCAGGCCCTCGCACAGAGATTACAGCCAATACAATCATCAATATTCACATATAATTTTGCTCGTGCATTCTCTGGAAGATCAATTTTCTCTTCGGGATATAACTCTGTAACGGACGGACTAAAGAGGTGCCGCATGGTTACTCCCATTCCGGTAAAGATAGATTTAAATGTTAACCAGCCTTCTTTAAACACGTTTTGCATGATCCAATTTCACATTGATTAAAATATTACTTCCCATAGTGCCACAAGTACCAGGTTTATAAATGAGAGCGGAATAAGTATGCTCCAGCATATATGCATCAACTGATCTACCCTGTATCTTGGTAAAGTCCAGCGGATCCACATCATCACAAATACCAGCAATAAACCTTTGAGCATAAACCAGAAGAAACCCCACGCCGGCCCCGCCATAAAATCTCCGAACGGGCTATTCCATCCACCGAAGAAAAGCGTTGCACCTAACAGTGACAGAAGCAGCATATCAGCATATTCGGAGAGCATAAACATGGCCCAGCGCATACCTGAGTACTCAGTTTGATATCCAGCTACAAGTTCCGATTCCGATTCCGGCAGATCGAACGGTACCCGGTGCGATTCCGCTAATATGGAGATGAAAAAGATGGCAAAACCGATGATCAGGAACGGGTTCTGAAAAATGAACCAGTTTGGCAGAAAACCCAGAATATCATTTCCTGATTGCATCTCGGTGACGGTCATTAAATTCAGGGAACCGGAAACCACAATCACCATCAGAACCGTTGCAATGGTGGGAACTTCGTAGCTTACCATTTGAGCGGCGCTTCTCATCCCGCCAAGAAGAGACCATTTATTATTTGATGCCCAGGCTCCCATAATCACACTCAGTGTTAAAATGGAAGTCACAGCAAGCAAGTAAAACACACCGATATTGATCATACTGCCTATATAAGCGCTGCTGAATGGAATGACGGCAAAGGCTGCAAACGATGCCGTAAACATCATGAATGGGGCAAACTTAAAGAGAAACCGGTTTGCATCCGTTGGTATGATATCCTCTTTCTGAAGCAGCTTTAACAAATCGGCGATGGATTGAGCCCAGCCGTGCCATCCGCCCACCCGGTGCGGTCCAAGCCGGTCCTGGATAAATCCTGCAATTTTACGCTCTCCCCAAATCGCAACAAGAGCAAACAGCAGGATTATCGTCAGCGGTATTGCAGCATGAACAAGTGTTACGGTTATATTTCCAAAAATTTCTGCCATGAATTATATATTTAGATAATAAACTCTAAAAATTTTATTTATGTAAATAACTTTTTCCACATTTTTGCATATTCTCATTTACCTGTCTACCTCACCCAATACGATATCTATACTGCCTACAATCGCTACCAAATCTGATATCAACGCACCTTTTGAGATGGATGGCAGCATGCCTAAATGGACAAAACTTGGTGCCCGTGCTTTTACCCTGAATGGGCCGCCGGATTTATCACTGATGATATAATATCCAAGTTCACCACGGGGAGATTCGGTTCTCGTATAGATCTCACCGGCTTTTGGCCTTACTCTTTTGGGAATCCCCTCAAACACATCTCCTTCATCAGGCAAGCCTTCAAGTGATTGTTCGATAATTCGTAAACTCTGTTCCATCTCCCCGACCCGTACGATATACCGGTCCCAGCAATCGCCGAGTGTACCTAACTCACCTTTCCCTACAGGTATCTCGAAATCAAACCGGTCATAAATAGAGTATGGATCGTCTTTTCGCAGATCCCATTTCACTCCAGATCCTCTCAATACCGGTCCGGAAGCCCCATAATTGAGCGCTACTTTTTCCGGCAATACTCCAATATTGGCTGTTCTTTTTATAAAGATCTTATTATAGGAAAGCAGGTCGTTCAGTTCCTTAATTTTGGGCCTGAATGTTTTTACAAATTCTGCAGTGTCCGATTTAAAATCTTTATGTATATCTCTCATCAATCCACCGGGTGCCATGTAGTTATACAATAATCTGGCACCGGTTGTTTTTTCAAAGATATCCAGAATTTTTTCTCGCTCTGTGAAGCAGTAGAGAAATGGAGTAAAGGCACCCAGATCGAGGCCGAATGCGCCTATTCCTAATAAATGGCTTGCTATGCGCTGAAGTTCAGCAACAATAACCCGAATGTATTCAACCCTTTCAGGTACTTCAATTTCCAGCATGCGCTCAACAGCCACTACATAACCGTGCTCCTGATTCATGGCTGATACGTAGTCCATCCGATCTGTGTAGGGAATTACTTTTGCATAATCACCCACTTCTTCTGCGTATTTTTCAAAGCAGCGGTGCAGATAACCGATATTTGGCCTCACCTCAACGACAACCTCGCCTTCCAAGACTAACTCCAGACGCAGTACACCATGTGTTGATGGATGCTGAGGGCCCATATTAATGACCATCTGGCGCTTATCGATTTCGTTTATGACCTGTTCCATGTGATTTCTGTTTTCAAAAATTATTCACCCGTAGGCATCCCCTGGTAAAATTCCTGTTGCACATAATCTTTTCTCAGCGGATGGCCTTCCCAGTCATCAGGGCAGAGAATTCGTTTGTGATTTGGATGATCATCAAATATCACGCCAACCATATCCCATGCTTCACGCTCATGCCAGTTGGCTGTTTTCCAGATTGATTCTACTGACGGCACATGAGGATTATCAACAGGCACGCGGACTTTCAAAGCAATTGAGTGGTGAAGGATTGTTGAATGAAGGTGATAGGCTACTCCCAGCTCCTCCTCTTTTGGATAGTGTATTCCGCTCAAACACATTAAGGTATTGAATAACAGGGCCGGATCATCCCTCAGATATTTGGCAATCTTTTTCAGATTTACTGCATTTGCCGTTATCCATGGCGATCCAATATCTCCTGAATGGAGTTCAAGCCCATCTTCACCAAATTCACCTTTTAAAATCTCAAAAATTTCTTCAGCGTTTTTCATTTTACTCCGCTGTTTCAGGTTTTTTCTCAGTCTCTTTTTTATCCCCGATAACCGTTTCCCCGGTTATTTTTTCCTGAAGTTTTAAAAATCCTTCGAGCAGTGCTTCCGGACGGGGAGGGCAGCCGGGAACATATACATCCACCGGAATCACTTTATCCACACCTTTTAAAACATGGTAGCCGTGTTCCCAGTACGGGCCGCCGCAGTTAGAACAAGACCCCATACTGATTACATAGCGCGGCTCCGACATCTGCTCATAGAGTCGCTTGATTCTGGATGCCATTTTCATAGTAACTGTTCCGGCCACAATCATTACATCTGCCTGACGTGGCGAGGATCGTGGAATGATGCCAAACCGGTCAAAATCATAACGGGAAGCAGCTGTTGCCATCATCTCGATCGCACAACAGGCAAGGCCAAATTGCTCATACCACAAAGAGTTTTTCCGGGCCCAGTTCAGCGCACTTTCCAGCCCTACGATAATAATGTTGCTGTCGTGATATTTTTTATCCAGCATTCCCATAATAAGCTGCTTTTATTTTTTAAATTTTATTCATTTTGCAGACATAACCGGCTTGACAGTTCTGCCTTCGTCCTGTGAATCATCTTCAACAACACCAATTCCTTCTATATATCCCGGAGTTACCGGCAGAGGGATGTCCCATTTGAGTTGCCCCTTTCCAAGTTCGTACACAAATCCGATGAAGATCAGGAATACAAATACAAACATCGCCAGAAATGCAAACATGCCGATATCTTTAAACACGATTGCCCATGGAAACAGCAAAAGAATCTCTACCTCGAAAATCAAAAACATCAACCCGATGATATAAAACCGGTTATTAAACTGAACCTTAGCCGATCCAATAGGGATCTCACCGCATTCATAGGTCATAAGTTTTGCAGCATTGGGCCGGTCCGGACGAATCAGTTTTGCCACAAAAAGTGCCACACTCACAAAGAGGACACCCACAACCAGAAAAAGAAGTATATAGCCAAAATCTGAGATCATAAAGTTTGTTGATTTGGTTATTTATAAATCAAATTATGATATTTATACCTAATTATCCAAAATATTTTGTATCATATTACACAAACCTCAAAAAAGCAGTCTAACTTAATCAAAATCACTTTTCTTAATGGTGAAGTAGGAATTCTGATATATCGGAGAAAATAAACGTGATTATACAGACCTGAAAGACAGAAACTGATTCTTTCTATAGCTTATTTTTCATCCTCATCAAGTATATCATTAACCCAGGTCATGGCGGCCATCATGGACGGCATGCCCATGGTGGGGAGCAGTAGCAGCACCACATGATGGATCTCCTCTTTGGTGCAGCCGGCCTCAAGTGCTTTGCGCGTGTGTGAATGTACAGCTCCCTCTTTTTGAGCTCCGCACGACATCGCCAGTTTTACAAGTTCTCTCGTTTTCTGATCGATGGGTCCGGCGTTATGAACGGCATGGCCCAGCTGTGCGTAGGCCTGGCCTACTTCGGGGTATTCTATTGTAAAGTCGATAAAAGGTTGAGGAATGTTTTTTTTCTTTTTGTCCATGAATTCAACTGTTTAGAAAGTTTAAGTAGTGCTGAAAACTATTTTCCAGTACCATTGAGTAATAATGTAATCATTTTATTGATTACACTTTTTCAACTTTCACCCAGGTATCGTAGAATACCGCGCTGCCGCCAGCAATATCACTAAAAGCCGTGTTTTTTAGATGGGGATCTACAGCCATCACGGCATTGGCATGAATGCCACGTCCGCGGCGTTCATCGCCTTTAATCACATCGCCATCTACAATAGTATCGCGGGCGCCATTTCCCCACTGGCCAAAACCAAGTGAGAAAGTAATGGTGCCGGGCCGTAAACCCTCTACTACTTTGATTTTACCGGTCACTTTTTTGGTTCCCATTTCGCCAAGGTCCCATATTCCTTCCGGGTTGGTTTTACTCTTGATAATTACCTCATCATCTGATTTTAACCCTTTATCACGTGCTGTCATACTGTTCATCAGCACGTAATTCTCAGGACTGATGGCCAGCAGCCAGTAGGCAACATTAGTTCTGGATTTTGTCTGTGTTGTCTGACGATAGGTACTCAATTGCAAATCATAGCCTTCTTCCCAATCCCTGACTTCTCTTCCAAGAGAATCCTGAACCGGATTGTGTTGCGGAATTCCGCTGAACTTCTCACCCGTCATGCTGTTAATGGTTCGTGCCGTATTTTCACAATACATATTAATCTGTTTATTGAATGCATTGGTGAGCTGTTCACCGTTGTAGGTATCCGGGTAGTTCATAAACCGCCCGCCACGCGTCATCACATAAGCAACCTTTTTCCAGAGTTCTTCACCGACACTGTCTTTCCAGCGGTTAACATCAAAAACGTATGGTTCGATATGTTTCCGGGTTTTTTCAAGAAGCTCGAGCTCTTCATCGGAAGCATCAGGTACGGGTGTACCATCAGAAGCCATATTGGCCACCATTTTCAGATAGAAGTGATCGGGATGGGTGAATTTTTTACCGTCTCCAAATCCATTTTTTCCAAAGCCGCTCAGATTTATGCCTTCAGCAAACGCCATGAGCATACTTTCCAGGCTCATATATTGTTCTTCTCCAAATACCTCGCAAGAATCTACAAGAGGGGTAATGACCGGTGTACGAACACCCTGAACGGTTTGGGTACAGTTGGGGTGCGTGCCTTGAAATTCCCACCGCTCCAGGTAGGTTCCGTCCGGGAAAATATAATCTGCAAATGCAGAGGTAGCGCCTATCGTAATATCACTGGCAATAAAAAGCGGTAATTTTTTCGTATCGCTCATAATTTCATTGAGCTTGTCTCCCGCGGGCAGGGCGTAGTTTGGAGCTCCCATATAAAAAATTAATGCTTTTACAGAATAAGGATAAGCATCACCAATGGAAGGAATCACTTCTTGATAGACATCCGATGATAGCGGATACCATGGTCGTTTGGCCGGATATCCTTCAAATGCTGTATTTTTTTCGTAGGATTCACCATGACGGATGATATCGGTACCGAACGGCGACAGCTTATCCGGGTGCATTTTTTTAATATCAAATGGTTGTCCGTCTTTGCCGCCATCCACATTGTAGGTTGAAGGATAGCTCATTCCACCTTTCCAGCCAAAGTTGCCAACCAACAGGTTCAGGCTCATCCAGGCGGCAACATTATAATAGCCGTTCGTATGTTGTGATACTCCCCGGTGGATATCTGCCGCTGCTTTCTTTCCATGCGCCGTAAATTCACGGGCAACTTCCTCAATCAGCTTAGATTGTATGTCACATAGCTCAGCCCACCCTTCGATGGTATGTTCTTTAGAGGATTCATACAGCAACTGCATGCTGCTTTTTACCCGAATTCCGCCAACAGACGTATCTACCAAAAGATCTCCGGTTACGGCATTTCGTGTATCATTTGGATTAAGTGCCCTGATACGGCCATTTTGAATTACAATAAACCGATCGGATTCACCGGACGGACGGATATTGGAGGGAAGGTCGCCAGCTCTAAGGAAATCCCCAGGCTCCCCGTTTTCGTCAATCTTTACCAGCCACGGAGCGTTGCTCCAGTTTGGCTCATTAACAGCCGTGGCTGCCGCTTTATTTGCCGCCCGCAGATAGGTTTCATCATACCGTTTATTATCAATAATCCATTGAATCAGTGCCAGCGCTAGTGCTGCTTCGCTGCCCGGTTTGGCAGGCATCCACTTCCAGGCTTTGGCGGCCAGTTTACTCATTCTTGGATCAACGACCGCAAATTTTAGCCGGCCTTCGGTAAGCCCGTTTGTAATTTTATTTGTTCTGAGTGGAGGCCCGTAACCACCTTCAAAAGCGTTTGATCCCGCAAAAATGACAAATTCCGAATTTTTGAGATCCACCTGCCAATAGGCTTTTTTACTGCCGGTCCATTCGCCGTCAATGTATTGGGTATTCATAGCTTTGCAGGCAAAATAGAGCGATCCCTGGCATGTTGTAGTATGCCCATGCCTGTTCACGCTGCCAAAAGCCTGATGCATAAAGCGTTTCACAAATTCTGAACGGCCGGACTTCATTCTGCCATAATTAAAAACGAGCTGGTTGTTTTTCGGGCCGAAATCGGGATGATCAGGATCGATAAGCTTATCCAGGTGCTCGCTGTACTTTTGCTTGAACTGGCTAACGGTCATTTCATCGTTGTGAATTTTATCCACATCAGCTTTCATCTTTTTCATCAGCTTGGGTTCGCGCATCGCGCAAATATCCTTCAATCCTTCCACCTCGCGGCTTTCTTCGCCCGGTAAATGACTGAATAATTTACCGCCGTTAACCACCTCTTTTACGGCCTGATCATACGGAATACTTTTCCACTTACCACTGCCACGTTTTCCATCCCTTTTCAGCACGTTGCGAATGCGATATGGATCATACATGGTTTGAATACCGGCCTGACCCTTCGGACAAATTGCTCCATCGAGCTTCGCAATCTGCTTATTGGCAGGACTGTGATCATAGCGTATGTGAGGATTCATTGTCCAGGGACTGAACGGATTCCCGTCGATTTTAACCACCACCCCATCAGAAATTTTTGCTTTAATATGGCACCCTGTATTGCAATTGAGGCAGGTGGTGTAGATGATATTTTCGGTGTTCGCAATATCATAAAACTGCTCCCCGGAAAGTTCTCCGGACATCACTTTTTCTGTCATTTCATCTGCCCGCTGGCACTGTGATAAAAGTGTCGGAACGCCGCCAACAAATGCTGCTGTTTTTAAAAAGTCTTTTCTGCTAACGCCTTGTTTTTTTTCTGAACTCATATTTTTACCGTACTTAATGTTAAAATTTTCTTTATCGCGGCTTGTTATTTCTTTAATGTTTGTTCAAAATAGGGTTGAAGTATAAACTTATACCCAAGCGTAAATATGAACAGTGCCAGTCCGACAGCAAAAATAACAACCAGCCATTCGACCAATGCCGGAGTATATTCAAATGACAATTTAGAATGATTAAACGCCTCTGCAATTCCTTCCATGCCCGACATCGGATAGGCCAGCCCCGGAATGATAATATTTACCGGAACCATGGAAAAGCCAATCAGATAACAAACAGCAGCGGCTCCCATTGCTTTTAAGTTTTTACCGAAAAAGAAAAGCAGTATTAGTGGAACAACAATACCAATTCCAATATGTATAATCCAGGTAGTCCACCAGTACGGACCAAACAGAACAAGCTGCAGCGCATCGTTATAGGCTGGAACATTGGGAAAAGCGATGATCAACGCATTCCCGAGGGCAGCGATAATTCCGATAGAGATCGCACCGAAAAACGTCCGGGACAGATTTTCAGCGGTCTCCGTGTAAGCTTCAGTTCCTTTGGTTGGAGAAAATAGCAGATGAATGAGGGTCAGTAGCGCAACACCTGCCACTATTGAGGCAATAAAGAACATGAGCGGCATAACCGAAACGTTCCAAAAAGGACGTGCCGCAACCACACCAAACAGGGCTCCAACCAAACTAATAAAAATAATCCCAATCGGAACACTGATATAGCTCAACCGTTTCAGAAGCACGTCTTTGTTTTTAATGGTAGCGTAGAGCATGCCCAACAGCAGAAATATAAAGAGGATGTGTGTCCAGATTTCCCAGATCATCACCGAACTAAAACTGGGCTCCAGGAATACTTTCCATGCCCGGAATGGGTGTCCCAGTTTCGATCCTACCAGGGTCATAGCTGCCGCCAGGGCAGATATTGCGGCGATGAGCACCACGGGAGTCAGCTTTCCCAAAGACTTCATTTTCATGCCATAAAAAAGAATGATGAAGGCAAGAATGGTTCCCACCTCTATCCATATCATATAGATGTATGCGCCCACCAGCAGGCCCCAGGGCACATAACTCGTAAGTGCACCGTGATTGTGCATCACAAACATTTGGAACAAACCAATTGCTCCAACCATTAAAGCCAGAATGGCCACACCTAATGAGATTCTGAAATCTTTTTTTCTTTCTATTTTAAATGTTGCTGTGCTTGAAGACATAACGAAATATTCTAAAGTGTTAAAGATATATCAGGTGAGATAGTAAACCCGCGGTTTGGTACCCAGCTCTTCTTTCAACCTGAATTGATTGCGCTGTCCAATCAGTTCTGAAACCAGGCTGTTGGAATCATTCGCATCACCGAAATAGGTGGCGTACCCAATGCAGGTTGTCACACAGGATGGAAGCATGCCTTCGTCGAGCTTATGCGTACAGAAATGGCACTTTCGAACGCTGCCAATGACCGAATCTCCCTTATCGTGCGTATAGCCTTTGTTGTACTCGTAGTTCGCTGCTATTTCATATGGCTGTTTGGCCGGAGTTCCATCGGTGTAGTTAATACCGAAATCGAACGTGCGGGCGTGATACGGACATGCTGTAATGCAGTATTTACATCCTATGCACTGGTCGTAATCCATATCGATAATGCCATCGGGCCGCACCCAGGTTGCATTTACCGGGCAAACAGGTACACAAGGGGGCTCTTCGCACTGCATACAGGGGCGTGGCAGCGATTGTTGAGATACATTTGGATAGGTTCCAATTTCTTCCTCAATAACCGGCCTGTAAACTACTCCAGCAGGCAGATGATTTTCCGCAACACACGATACTGTACAAGCGCCGCAACCCGTACATTTTCTTAGGTCGATGATCATAACCCAGCTTCGTTCTTCAATCGGTTTTTCCATAGCCACCTGAAGTTCTTTCTGCATACGGATGATCATATTTTCTTCCTCATCCAAATCGAAGACAGGCATATCGTCAATGAACTGAGCGTCCGTTGTATCGGTTCGGTCCTCTGTTACAGCAGCTAACCCTTCCTTGACTAACGTAGGTAAAGACATAGATGCCATACCAAGGACAGCAGCAGCCTGTTTCAAAAATCGTTTCCGATTATTATCAGGCTGCTCCTCTACCTCAGTTTCCGGCTCCAGTCCAAAGATCTCTTTTAACTGATTTTGATCTTCAACGACTGAAAGATCTTTTGTGGGCTTATCCTTATTGTTAAATAGACTCATAATTTATTTTTATTTAATATCAACTAAAACGTGTAATAGAGTGTTGTTCGTAATATAACATCTGTTTTTCTACTTGCAATGCCTGAAGCCTTTGCATCATAAATATTGAAATACAGATTTGGAATGATGTTTACTCTGTCGATCGGCTGATAATTTAAACCGGCAATGACCAGCAACTGATTTGAAAAAAAACGAGGATCATCCGGAAATACTTTATCTGCGCGGAAATCGGTATCGGGATTAAATCTGTCGAACCTTCCGAAAAATTCTACATTGTCACCAATTTGAGGAATATTAAATGCAGCAAAAAGAGAGAAAAGAAGTGGTTCCACATCATTAAATCCTTCCGGTGTTTCAACACTATTCAAAATACTTGCTATTTCTCCGCCAAACCGGAACGTATCGGATTGATATCCTAAAAATGACCGTAGAATGGAGGTCTCTCTGTTCTCGCCCAGTGATTTGTAGTTAAACATGGCTTCGATAGTAAAGCGGCTGTCAAAAAATTTGGCAAACAGGGATCCGGTATACTCCAGTCTTTTATCTTCCGTTGGGCGGGTTCCGGTTCCATTGCCAACCAATACGGTAAAACCGAAATCTGAGTTTTCATCAAAATCGGCACTGTAAGAGATACCCTGATCGGTTGAGCGGCCGATTCCGCGTGCATCCAGGGCCTCTTTTTCTACAGACCGGTATCCGAAAGTTTTTTCCGGAAACGAAAAAATGGGTGTTGGGATCAGACCTACACTAAGTTCCTGGTTATAAAGAAAATCTCCGGGAATACTCCACTTTAAATATCCAAGTTTTATGATAGGCGAAAACTTCCCACTTGGATCGGTCGTTCCTGCATTAGTTTCGAGCAACACGCGTGTTGTAACATTCGGAGAAATGTCGTGATCGTAACCAAGATAGATACGTCTCAGCCTGCCACCTAAAACATTCTTCTCTGTATTCATAAATTCGCCGTTACCCCAAAGTGCGGTATCGCCATCGGCTTTCCAGAACATGTCACCAAATATATATCCCCAAACTCTTGAATCCGGTTCTTCTGATTCAGAATCGGATTGAGCTACCGCGGATTCCATAAATCCAATTGCAAAAAAAACAGTAAGAGTAAACAGTATCAGTTGTTTTATTTTTTTCATGATTTTAATTGTTCATTGCAGTTATTATGCTGATCAATATTATAAGACGTAAAGGTATTAATACAATGAATACCTAAATATAAAGCAATTGTTTATTTTTTTCTGATTTTTATTCTATTTATACAGTATCTAAATAGCCTGAGATTGTCATCTGTAAAAATAAAAAGCTGGCTTTTTTTGACAATACTCCAGCTGTTATATATCTAATCAAAAACGGTGCCAGATATTAAATATCGTAGCTTTCCAAAACATTTTAAATATTAAAAATACCGTTGTTTTTAACGAGTCTGGAACAGTTTTTTGGGATTCCTGAATTGAATCCCCAAACCCCTGATAAGGGGTTGAATGTGAATAGCCCCGACTCCAAGGAGTCGGAGTGGGAGCAGGCGAATCCCGGGAGACCCCGAATGGGGTCAAAGATCCCTTATTGAGGAATAATCGGCCATTTATTGAACCCCATTCGGGGTTCCTCAATGGT
>CAZFAJ010000033.1:0-17039 GCA_964517005.1 uncultured Balneolaceae bacterium
ACGTGAAGGCGGACGCACGGTAGGTGCCGGTGTGGTAACTAAAATTCTTGATTAATTTTATCCGTTTATTGGCATCCTGCCCGTCAGGATGTCATATACGGGTGTAGCTCAACTGGCAGAGCAGCGGTCTCCAAAACCGCAGGTTGGGAGTTCGATCCTCTCCACCCGTGCAATTGGGAAAAGTTGACATATTGAAATGTGAGGCAGAACAGCGGTCTCTAAATCCCGAAAGCATTCGGGATGGGAGTTCGATCCTCTCCACCCGTGCAATTTGGAAAAGTGAATGTTTGAATTTTGTTTAAAGCCAGTGTAGCTCAGTGGTAGAGCAGCGGTTTTGTAAACCGCCGGTCGTCGGTTCAAGTCCGGCCACTGGCTCATTTTCAGGTTAAAAAAGCAATCAGCTTGACTGGCCGGATTAAATAAAATAACATGAATCAGATTTAAGATTATTGATCAGCTTCAAATTAGACGAGAATTCAGCTAATCTGACGATGAATCTAATTGAGCTAATTACATATTTATAATGAATAAAATTAAAGAGTTTATCGAAAGCGTAAGAAAGGAGATGAAGAAGGTTTCCTGGCCAACGCAACAGGAGCTTATTGACAATACGATAGTGATTGTAGTTTTTACGATTATTCTTTCACTGTTTATTTTTGGTGTTGATCAGGTGTACAGTACAATTCTGGAGGCGATATACAGATGACAGAAGAATCCCCTTACGACTGGTATGTAGTTCGTTGTTTTTCAAGTCATGAAAAAAAGGTAAAAGAATATCTGGAACGTGAAATTGAAGAGCAGGGCCTTGAAGATAAAATTCGTGAAATTATGATACCCACAGAAACAGTTGTGGAGATCAGGTCTGGAAAAAAACGGACACGGGAGAAGAATTTTATTCCCGGTTATATGTTGGTAGAAGCAATTTATGACGAAGAAGTAAATAATTTGGTACAGAATGCACCATCATGCCTTGGATTTTTAAAGAGCAGAAATGAGGTTATACCAAAACCGCTTAAAAAATCCGAAGTTGACAGAATCCTCGGAAGGGTAATGGATAGTCAGGAAATGATGGAAAAAGGTGGTGTGGTTGATATACCCTATAAAGAAGGTGATCTGGTCAAGGTTATTGACGGGCCTTTTAAAGATTTTGATGGTACGGTTCAGGAAGTAAATACCGATAAACTGAAGCTTCGGGTTCTTGTGAGCATTTTTGGTCGCAAAACTCCAGTTGAGGTAGACCTAAATCAGGTTGAATCTGCCAATTAAAAATGATGCAAAATTGAGCTATTACGCGGTAAACAACAGATAAAAAAGAATCGGAAACTGATTCAATATGGCAAAAAAAGTAGACAGAGTGCTTAAACTTCAGATTGTTGGCGGACAAGCCAATCCGGCTCCACCCGTTGGACCGGCTCTTGGACAGGCCGGTATTAACATTATGGAGTTTTGTAAAGCATTTAACGCAAAAACCCAGGACAAAGCGGGAACAATTATTCCGGTTGAGATCACTGTATACATGGATAAGTCGTTTTCGTTTAAAACGAAAACACCTCCTGCTGCTGTGCTTCTTAAAAAAGCCGCGAAAATTAAATCCGGATCAGGTGAACCCAACCGTGCAAAAGTTGGTAAAGTTACCTGGTCTCAGTGTAAGGAAATTGCTCAGGAAAAAATGGAAGATCTCAACTCCTTTGATGTTGAGAATGCCGCTGAGATGATTGCCGGAACTGCGCGAAGTATGGGCTTAAGAGTAATCCGCGATAAATAAAAAGGATGTAATAGAATGGCAAAACGAGGCAAAAAGTATCGACAGGTTGCCGAACTGATTGACAATGAACAGGAGTACACTCTGGAAGAAGCATGTGATCTTGTTAAAAAAACAAGTATCACAGAATTCGATTCATCCGTTGATTTGGATTTAAAATTAGGTGTAGATCCCCGGCAAGCCGATCAAATGGTTAGGGGCACTGTTTCATTGCCACATGGAACCGGCAAAACAGTAAAAGTTCTTGCTCTGGTCAGTGAAGCAAAGCAGGAAGAAGCAGTTGAAGCCGGCGCCGATTATGTTGGCCTGGAAGAATACGTAAAAAAAATCGAAGAAGGATGGTCTGATGTAGATGTAGTTATCGCCACTCCGGATGTAATGGGAACGATTGGCAGGCTTGGCCGTTATCTCGGTCCGAGAGGATTGATGCCGAATCCCAAAAGCGGCACCGTAACAATGGATATTGCATCTGCTGTTAAGGAGTTTAAAGCCGGGAAGATCGATTTTCGTGTTGATAAATTTGGAATCTTGCATACCTCAATCGGTAAAGCAAGTTTTGAAGCAAGTGAATTGCGTGAAAATGCAATCGCGTTTCTTAACACAATCATCAAAATGCGGCCTGCTTCGGCAAAAGGTGCATACATTCGCAGTGCATTTATGAGTACAACGATGGGGCCAAGTATTAGCTTGAGCCGTTCATCAGTTACCTCTATTTAATTATTTAAAATAGAAAAAAAAGATGGCGACATTAGCACAGAAAAAAGAAGTAGTTAGTGAAATCACCGAAGAACTGAAAAGTGCAAATGCACTTTACATTACCAACTATAAAGGTATGTCTGTTCCTGAGATCAATGAACTTCGCGGGAAGTTCAGAGAGGGTGATATTCGTTTCAAAGTATATAAAAATACAATGGTGAAACGAGCAATGGAAGATGTGGGCGGATATGAAGATCTCTATCCATACCTTGCAGAACAAAATGGTTTTGCATTTGTGGAAGAAGAACTCGCTGGTCCGGCAAAAGTACTTAAAGAATTTTCGAAACAGTATAAAAAGCCGGAGTACAAAGCAGCAATTATTGATGGCGATTTTTACGGCGAAGATAAATTGGAACTTCTCGCCGCAATGAAATCGAAGAAAGAAGTTATCGGGGATATTGCCGGTTTACTCCTTTCACCTGTCAGTAATATTATCAGCGGGCTGCAGGCACAAGGTTCTAATATTGCCGCATCATTGAAAACAATCGCTGAAAAGAGCGAAAATTAACTCATTAATAATTATTTTAATAAACAAACCGACGAACGGAGAATACAACAATGGCTGACGTTAAAGAAATAGCAGAACAATTAGTTAACCTCACAGTAAAAGAAGCAAATGAATTAGCTAAAGTTCTTGAAGAAGAATACGATATCAAACCGGCTGCTGCTGCAGTTGCCGTAGCAGGACCCGCAGGTGGCGGAGAAGGAGGAGCTGAAGAACAGACAGAATTCGATGTAATATTGAATTCTGCAGGTGCTAAAAAGATAGCTGTGATTAAAGAAGTCAGAGCTCTTACCGGCCTTGGACTCAAAGAAGCCAAGGAACTGGTAGACGGTGCGCCAAACGCAATTAAAGAAGGTGTTGGAAAAGATGAAGCTGAAGACGTTAAGTCAAAGCTCGAAGATGCCGGCGCAGAAGTCGAATTAAAATAGACTTAAATTACACAATTTGTCATTAGCCAACCCCGTTATAGGGTGTTGGCTATTGGCGTCTAATAAACTTATGGGTTTATCTCATAAATCGTCAATGTTTCTATTGACTCAAACACATCCTCATTTTTAACGTAAAGGAGAGAAATCCTTTTGACTACAACTATGGAGAAAATTCCGTTTACTGATCGCCTTTCATTTGGCCGAATTAAAAAAGTACTTGATTATCCTGACTTTCTCGACATCCAGCTTCAATCTTTTGATAGCTTTGCTCAGCTTGATGTTGCACCTCAGGATAGGTTTAATCAGGGTTTGCAACGAATTTTCAATGAGAACTTTCCCATTGTCGATTCGCGCGAAACCCATATCCTGGAATTCATGTATTATTCGGTTGATACGCCGAAATACAATATTAAAGAATGCCAGGAAAGAGGTCTTACATACGCGATTCCACTGAAAGCTAAATTGAGACTTTCTTCTGTCGATGATTCCGATGAGGCATCAGAAACAATTGAACAGGAAGTCTTCCTTGGTGATTTACCCTGGATGACGGAAAGGGGAACTTTTATTATTAATGGTGCTGAAAGAGTGATTGTGAGTCAGTTGCACAGATCACCGGGCGTATTTTTTGGACAATCTGTCCACCCAAACGGTACCCAGCTCTATTCTGCAAGAGTTATTCCATTCAAAGGATCCTGGATTGAATTTACCAACGATATCCGTGATGTTTTGTGGGCATATATTGATCGTAAAAAGAAAATCCCTGCAACCACTCTGCTGCGTGCACTGGGTTTCTCAAGTGATTTTGATATTCTGAATTTATTTGAGCTGTCTGAAGAGATCAATTTCGGTTCTAAAAAAGCTTTTAATGATAAGCTGGTTGGTAAAAGGCTTGCAACAGATATAACCGTTGAGGTAACTGAAGAAGTTGTTGATGACGAGACAGGTGAAGTAACTGAGGCAAAAAGCCGGCAGGTACTTTTGGAAAGAGATCATGAGCTTACGGAAGATGACTATGGAACGCTAAAAGAGTCCGGAATCAAAAAGGTCCTTGTACAAAAAATCGGAGCTGAGGAATCTGAGCGATCAGTAATCATGAATACGCTCCGCAAAGATCCGTCTCATAACGATGTGACAGCTCTTGGAGAGGTATATCAGCAGATTCGAACTGGTGAAATGCCGGATCCTGAAACTGCACGACAAGTCCTGGAAAGACTCTTTTTCAGCGATAAGAAATATGATTTAGGTGAAGTTGGACGATATCGTCTCAACAAACGTCTCAAGGTGGATGTAGATCCAGATATCCAATATCTCACAAAAGAAGATGTTGTTTCAATTGTGAAGGAAGTAATCCGTTTGAAAGAACTAAAATCTCAGGTGGACGATATTGATCACCTCAGCAACAGGCGAGTCAGAACGGTAGGTGAACAATTAGGTCAGCAATTTTCAATTGGGCTTGCGAGAATGGCGAGAACAATCAGGGAGAGAATGAATTCCCGTGATGCGGAGCAACTCACTCCCCAGGATCTTGTTAATGCACGAACCATTTCGAGTGTAATTAACAGTTTCTTCGGAACAAACCAGTTGTCACAGTTTATGGATCAGACAAATCCGATTGCGGAACTTACACACAAAAGGAGAATGTCTGCTCTTGGCCCCGGCGGCTTGACAAGAGAGCGTGCCGGGTTTGAGGTTCGTGATGTTCACTATACGCATTACGGAAGACTTTGCCCGATTGAAACGCCTGAGGGTCCAAATATCGGTTTGATTACTTCTCTATGCGTACACGCCAAGATTAATGATTTTGGTTTTATCGAAACTCCTTACCGTCAGGTTAAAGAGGGCAGCGTTACGAAAAAAATCGATTATCTTGCTGCTGAACAGGAAGACGAAACAATAATTGCACAGGCAAATGCTCCAATTGATGATAAGGGAAATTTCTTAAATGAAACTATATTTTCCCGTTTCAGAGAGAGTAATGTAGGGCTTGCGAAGCCAGAAGAAGTAGAATACATGGATGTATCTGCAAACCAAATTACCTCGGTTGCAGCTGCTATGATACCATTCATAGAACATGATGATGCTAACCGTGCACTTATGGGCTCTAACATGCAGCGACAGGCTGTTCCGTTGTTGCGCCCTGAATCACCTATTGTGGGTACCGGGCTCGAAGAACGGGCTGCAAAAGACTCCCGTGCTATCATTTCAGCAGAAGGAGACGGTGAGGTTGTGTATGTCAGCGGAACCGAGATCCGGGTTAAGTATGACCGCAGTGAGCTTCAGCAAAATTGTTATTTTGACGGGGGTATCAAATCTTATACACTTCAAAAATTTGAGCGCAGTAATCAGGACACCACAGTTAATCAGCGCCCTGTCGTTGAAGTAGGTGATAAAGTGAAGAAAGGATACTGCCTTGCTGACGGTTGCTCAACTCAGAAAGGAGAACTTGCACTCGGAAGAAACCTTCTGGTGGCATTTATGCCGTGGAGAGGATACAATTTTGAGGATGCGATTGTTGTCAGTGAAAGGATAGTTCAGGATGATATCTATACCTCTATTCATATCACTGAATTTGAGCAACAGGTTCGTGATACAAAACGCGGTGAAGAGGAACTGACCCGTGAAATTCCAAACGTAAGCGAAGAAGCAACAAGGAACCTGAATGAGAAAGGGTTAATCCGGGTAGGTGCAAAAATCAATCCGGGAGATATTCTGGTTGGTAAGATTACACCCAAAGGTGAAACGGACCCGACTCCTGAAGAAAAATTACTGCGGGCTATTTTTGGTGATAAAGCAGGTGATGTAAAAGATGCCTCGTTGAAAACACCACCCGGTGTGTCGGGCGTGGTTATTGATACAAAGCTCTTTAGCCGAAAACGTGATGAGCAGGTTTCAAGGAAAGAAGAGAAGAAACTTGTGGAGCAGGAAAATGAACGATATGCTCAAAAATTATCAGACCTGAATTCAAAATGGGCTGATAAAATGTACACATTGCTTCGGGACAAAACATCCCCGGGAGTATACAATTACAGTGATTTTGAACTTATACCGAAAGGAGAAAAATACAGAAAATCAGTATTTGAAGAGCTCGATCCATTCTATATCAATGACAATATTGACTGGGCTACAGATAAAGAACTTGTTCAGCATGTGCGATTGTTGTTTAAAAACTACAGAGATTTGCGAAGGCAGATAGATGCCGAGGCAAAACGACGAAAGTATCAAATTCAGGTTGGCGACGAACTGCCGGCTGGAATTATTCAAAAAGCCAAGATATATGTAGCTAAAAAGAGAAAGCTACAGGTTGGTGATAAAATGGCCGGTCGACACGGAAATAAAGGTGTTGTAGCCAAAGTTGTACCTGTTGAGGATATGCCGTTTATGAAAGACGGCACACCTGTAGACATTGTACTTAACCCGCTTGGCGTGCCTTCACGTATGAACCTCGGACAGATTTATGAAACTATTCTCGGATGGGCAGGAAAAAAATTGGGTGTTAAGTTTGCATCTCCAATTTTTGACGGTGCTTCCTATGATCAGGTTCAGGAGAAATTACGTGAAGCCGGTCTTGCAGAAGACGGCAGGGTAGTCTTGAACGACGGCCGCACCGGAAAACCGATGGATCAAAAAACAACAGTAGGCTACATCTATATGTTGAAATTGAATCATAACGTTGAAGATAAGATGCATGCCCGTTCAATCGGTCCATACTCATTGATTACACAGCAACCGCTGGGTGGTAAAGCTCAGTTTGGTGGTCAGCGCCTTGGTGAGATGGAGGTTTGGGCACTCTATGCATACGGAGCTTCAAATATACTGAAAGAGATGCTTACGGTAAAAAGTGACGATGTAAAAGGTCGATCTAAAGTATATGAAGCTATAGTTAAAGGCGATAATCTGCCTGAAGGTGATGTACCCGAATCCTTCAAAGTGCTGCTACGTGAATTGATGGGACTCGGTCTCGAAATTCACATTGACTAAATGATTGATCAGATAATTAAATTTAAATCGGAGGTATTCCTTTGCCGATAACCAAGACATTAACTGTTACCAAAGACTTCTCAAATATTGGAGTTTCACTTGCTTCTGCAGAAACGATTCTGTCAAGATCGCATGGTGAAGTGCTCACACCGGAAACGATTAATTACAGAACGTTTAAACCGGAGATGGATGGACTGTTCTGTGAAAAAATATTTGGGCCTGTTAAAGATTACGAATGCCATTGTGGCAAATACAAGAGAATCAGGTATAAAGGTATTATTTGTGACCGCTGCGGAGTTGAAGTAACCCGCAAAGCTGTAAGGCGTGAGCGAATGGGGCATATAACACTTACGGTTCCCATTGTACACATATGGTATTTTAAATCTCTTCCAAACAAGATTGCCTACCTGTTAGGCCTCTCTTCTAAAAATCTTGAACGAATTGTCTATTACGAAACATTCGTAGTATTGAACCCCGGGTTGGCAAGAGATCTTGGTTATAAGCAAGGAGATCTTATTTCTGAAGAAGAGAAATTTGATATCCTGGATCAGCTTCCTGAAGATCATCACGAACTGGAAGATGATGATGAAGATAAATTCATTGTAAAAGACGGTGCTGAAGCTATTGAAGGCCTGCTTGTTTCCATGGACATGGATAAACTTGCTTACCGCCTTCGGGATGAAGTCAAAAATGAAACTTCACAAATGCGGAAGAAGAAAAAACTGAAGCGTCTTCAGGTAATTGAATCTTTTCGCGCTGCAAATCAGCATACTGAAAACAGGCCTGAATGGATGGTTCAACGCGTGATTCCGGTAATTCCGCCCGAATTACGGCCTTTGGTACCGCTTGAAGGAGGTCGTTTTGCCACGTCTGACCTTAATGATTTATATCGACGTGTGATTATTCGCAATAACCGGCTGAAAAGACTGATTGATATCAAAGCTCCTGATGTGATTCTGCGAAACGAAAAACGCATGTTGCAGGAAGCTGTCGATTCGCTATATGACAATTCGAGAAAATCAAATGCGGTTCGTAACAACAACCGTCCGCTAAAATCCCTCAGTGATATGTTAAAAGGGAAAAGCGGGCGATTCCGTCAGAACCTGCTTGGGAAAAGGGTGGATTATTCCGGCCGTTCCGTAATTGTGGTTGGCCCTGATTTAAAAATGCATGAATGCGGATTGCCTAAAGAGATGGCAATTGAACTCTACAAGCCTTTTGTGATTCGCAGACTGATTGAAAGAGGTTATGTTAAAACCGTAAAAAGCGCCAAGAAAGTTGTAGACCGGCGGGATCAGGTTGTCTGGGAAGTACTTGAAAATGTGATTGATGGACATCCGGTGATGCTTAACCGTGCACCAACACTTCACAGGCTTGGAATACAGGCTTATCAGCCCGTTCTGATTGAAGATAAGGCGATCAGGTTGCACCCGCTATCATGTACAGCTTTTAATGCTGACTTTGATGGTGACCAGATGGCTGTTCACCTTCCTTTAAGCCATGACGCTATACTTGAGGCATCTATCCTGATGCTCGGATCTCATAATATTTTGAGTCCTGCAAGTGGCGGCCCTATTGCTGTACCATCACAGGATATGGTTCTCGGTATTTACTATCTCACGAAAATGGGAAGCGGAAAAAAAGGCGAAGGTAAAACTTTTGCCTCCACAGATGAGGTAATCATTGCATTTGATCAGGGCAGAATTGAAATTCATGCCAAGATCAATGTTCGCATCCCAAAAACGAATGAAGATGGTGAGATCGAACATGAAATAATTAAGACCACAACTGGCAGGGTGCTCTTTAATGAAATCGTGCCGGATGAAATTGAGTTTATAAACAAAACATTGGGCAAAAAAGAGCTTCGCATTTTGATCGGCGAAATTCATTTTGCCACAGGTACTATCAAAACCGCTGACTTTCTTGACAAAATGAAGAAAATTGGTTTTGAAAGAGCAACGGTAGGCGGGTTGTCTTTCAGCCTGGAAGATATCATCATACCTGATGAAAAACGTATACTGATTGAAAAAGCCCAAAGTGAGGTTGCTGATATTCAGGACCGATATGAAATGGGCTTTATCACAGATAACGAACGCTACAACCAGGTTATTGATAAATGGACCAGTACAACAAACCGGGTATCTGAAACACTGTTTCAAAGCCTGGCAACAGACAGGGAAGGATTTAATCCTGTATTTATGATGGCCGATTCCGGCGCACGTGGATCCAAGGAGCAGATCCGGCAGCTGGGCGGAATGAGAGGATTGATGGCGAAACCTCAGAAAAGTTCTCTTCAGCAAGGGAACGAGGTAATTGAAAATCCGATTCTGTCAAGCTTTCGCGAAGGTCTTACCGTACTTGAATACTTTATTTCAACTCACGGTGCCCGAAAGGGTCTTGCCGATACCGCACTGAAAACAGCTGATGCCGGATATCTGACAAGACGTCTGGTTGACGTATCTCAGGATATAATTATCAACGAGATTGATTGCGGCACACTGCGAGGACTTAAAATGCAGGCTCTGAAAGACAATGAAGATGTTATTGAAAGTCTTGAGGATCGTGTTTTGGGCAGGGTATCACTTCATGAAATCTATGATCCGATTACAGATGACTTGATTTGTGGATCAAATGAGATGATTACTGAAGAGATAGCAAAGAAAATTGCTGAAACTTCGATTGATGAAGTTGAAATCCGGTCTGTACTGACCTGCGAAACTCAGCGTGGTGTATGTGCCAAGTGCTACGGCCGCGATATGGCGAGAAACAGCCTTGTGCAGGTTGGCGAGGCGGTAGGCGTTATTGCAGCTCAGTCGATCGGGGAACCCGGTACGCAGCTTACACTCAGAACATTCCACGTTGGTGGTACTGCTTCACGGATGGAAGCTGATTCTCAGCATAAAGCCAAATTTGACGGTAAAGTTGAATTTGAGAACATCCGCGTTGTGGAATACGATGATGGTGAAGAAGTACACAATGTAATTCTGAGCCGTGCAGGTGAAATCAAGCTTGTCGGTGAAGATGGGAAAATACTTTCAAGCTACAACGTGCCTTATGGATCAGAACTTCTGATTGAAGAAGGCGATAAAGTGCCAAAAGGAATGCCGATGTGTAAGTGGGATCCATATAACGCATTGATCTTCAGTGAAATTGATGGTGTCATTGAATACAAGGATATCATTGAAGAAGTTACCTATACGGCGGATACTGATACTCAAACCGGTCACCGTGAGAAAGTAATAATTGATACAAAAGACCGATCACTGGTACCAACGATTGTTGTGAAAGGTGATAGCGACAGGATTCGTGAGAGTACGCTTCCTGTTGAGACACACATAGTTGTTGATGACGGTGAAAAGGTATCTGCAGGCCAGGTGCTTGCCAAGATCCCAAGAGCAACGTCCAAGTCGAAGGATATTACAGCAGGTCTTCCGCGTGTAACCGAGCTCTTTGAGGCACGATCACCAAGTGATCCTGCTGCTGTCTCTGAAATTGACGGTATTGTGAAGATGGGCGGCCGTAAGCGTGGTTCCCAGGAAGTGATTGTTGAAAGCAAGGATGGCCAGGATGAGAAAAAATATCTTATCCCACTGTCTAAGCATATTCTGGTACAGGAAAATGACTTTGTGAAAGCAGGTCAGCCACTGTCTGACGGAACCATTCCCGCACAGGATATCCTGAATATACTCGGACCGTTTGCAGTGCAGTCATATCTCGTAAATGAAATACAGGAAGTTTATCGCCTTCAGGGTGTGAAAATCAATGATAAGCATATTGAAGCGATCGTTCGTACAATGATGCAGAAAGTTGAGGTTACGGATCCGGGTGATACCATGTATCTTGAAGGAGATAAGGTTGACAGATTTGAACTGAATAACAGGAATGATGAACTGATCGGGAAATTTGTAGTAACAGATCCCGGTGGCAGTGATTTAAAGCTGGGCAAAATTCTTGACAGGCGTGAAGTTCGTGATATGAACAATTCACTGATTAAAGAAGGAAAAGAAGAGCTGCAAACCCGGGAAGCAGAACCGGCTATTTCGAAACCAATCTTGCTTGGTATTACAAGAGCTGCTCTTTCTACTGAAAGCTGGCTCTCGGCCGCTTCATTCCAGGAAACAACCAAAGTATTGACACAGGCATCTATCGAAGCCAAGCGAGATCATCTGCGCGGCTTGAAGGAGAATGTGGTTGTTGGCCACAAAGTGCCTGCAGGTACAGGTCTTCGTCAATATGATGAGCTTATTGTCGGTTCAAAAGTTGAAATGGAAGAGGGAGATGAGGAAATACAAAAAGTATTTGAATCTCTCGGTGCAGATAAACCCGAAGGTGAGGAGAACGAGTAGGGACATCTGTATTTCCCGAATCGGGAACCATCTTAACAAGGTAATAATATTAAAAAAGCCGGAGTCCAAAGGATTTCCGGCTTCTTTTATTCAATTAAATTGATAAATATCTGATATTTGCATAGCCCGGCCCGGCAAAGTAATGAAAACACTGATTGAAAGGACTCAGTGAGTAGTGATAAATGATATTAGAGCAGTTATTGGTTTATCGAAAATGAACCGGATGAAGTCAATTCTGAGTTTTTGAGCAGAGTTCTTATCTTTTCTTCTCAATATTTTCCAAAAGAGATTCCGCTTCACGAATCAGATCATCAGCACGGTTTTTGGCATCTTTGACCACTTTATCACCTTTTTGCTTGGCCTCTGATTCCATTTTTTTTCTCTCTTTTTTTAACTCATCAATGAGCTCATTCAGATCATCGACATATTTGCTTACACGATACGATAAACGGTCTCGGGTATTTCTTCCTGTATCCGGTGCGTATAAAATCGAGATAGCTGATCCGATGGCAGCACCTGTTACTAAACCAATTATAAAACCTTTTCCTGGATTATTCATAGTTGTAATAGTTTTGTGTTTATATTTACCTGTAATTTAAATAAACGAAGAGAGGGATAAAAGAAGTTCATGAAGTTTCAGAAAATAATAAATCATTTATTATCTTTAACATTCTTCAACTCATAAAACGAATAGTTAAACTATGAAATTTTTTATTGATACAGCTGATCTGGAAGAAATTCAAGAAGCAAATGACCTGGGTGTGCTTGATGGCGTCACCACGAATCCAAGTTTGTGTGCTAAAGTGGGAGTAAAAGATTTTGAAGGTCACATCGCCAAAATATGTGAAATTGTTGAAGGTGATGTTTCAGCCGAGGTGGTCTCCACACAATTTGGTGATATTGTTGCCGAAGGCAGAAATATTGCTGCCATTGCAGATAACGTTGTAGTAAAGGTGCCTTTAATAAAAGAAGGTATCAAAGCAATTAAAACACTTTCTGATGAGGGAATCAAAACCAACTGTACGCTCTGTTTTTCACCAACTCAGGCTCTTATTGCGGCCAAAGCCGGTGCTACCTACATTTCTCCGTTTATTGGAAGGCTGGATGATATTTCAAGTGAAGGAATGAGCGTGATTGCAGATATTGTTATGATATATGAAAATTACGGATATGAAACTGAAGTTCTTGCTGCAAGTATACGCCATCCGATGCATGTGGTTGAGGCAGCCAGGCTCGGAGCTCATGTAGCAACAATGCCACTGAAAGTGATTGATCAGCTGTTAAAGCACCCGCTTACGGATATTGGCCTGGAGCGGTTTTTGGCCGATTGGGACTCGCTTCAGGAAAAATTGACAAAAAAATAATAGTAAGGTTTATAGCAAAGAGACTCTGTAAAAAACCATCGGTTTTTTCACAGAAACCTGAAGGCTGTCAGCTGTTGGCTGTATGAATCAGAGTCTTTCTATTCACTCAGTTCTACTACAAATCAGTTGCCTTTAATTGGCTCCTCCAATCAAATTCTCTGCAATTTTTGCTGACGAGAGCACGCCGGGCAATCCCGCACCCGGATGTGTTCCGGCACCGACAAAATAGAGTCCGTCAACATCCTCACTTTTGTTATGAGGCCGGAACCAGGCCGATTGTGTAAGGATTGGTTGAACTGAAAAGGCTGACCCTTTGTAACTGTTTAATGTATCCTGGAAATGCAGCGGATCGATATAGTGTTCGGCAACAAGATTTTCCTGAAGATCAGGCAGATAGTTCTCTTCCAGGAAATTCATAATCAAGTTGCGGTATTTAGGGGCCACTTTATTCCAGTCGGTTCCACTGTCGAGATGCGGAACGGGAGAGAGCACGTAAAAGGATTCACATCCTTCCGGCGCCATAGACGGATCAGTAATCGTGGGCATATGCAGGTAAAGAGAGAAATCATCAGAAAGATGTTTCTTATTAAAGATATCCGATAGCAACTCTTTGTACCGCTTACCAAGTATGATGTTGTGATGAGCAAGCCCCTCATTTCGATACTGTTTTTTTGTACCGAAGTAGATTACAAAAAGTGACATACTGTATTTGGTCCGCTCTATCTTACGGTCGGTATATTTTTTTCGATGTTTTTTATTAACCAGATTTTTGTAGGTAAATGCAACATCTGCATTTGAAACAACAGCATCTGCTTTATGTGTCTCCCCATTTTTTAAACGAATTCCGTATGCTTTCCCATCAGAGACCAGGATTTCATCGATCTCAGCTTCAAGATGTAGATGTCCGCCCTGTTCCCTGATCAGATCTACAAGTGCCTGAACGATGGCCCCGGTGCCGCCCATTGCATAGTGAACGCCCCATTCACGTTCCAGGTAATGGATCATGGCATAAATGGAGGTTGTGTCGAATGGATTACCGCCAACCAGCAGCGGATGAAAGGAGAAACAGCGTCGCAGAAATTCGTCATCAATAAACTGAGCTACGTATTTGTAGACGGTTTTGTAGGATTGCAGCCGAATCAGATCCGGTGCTACCTTGAGCATATCGGTAAACTTAAGAAAGGGTTTATCTGCCAGCTCAACAAATCCTTTCTGAAAAATCGCTTTAGTTGTGGCGAGAAATTTTTCATAACCTTCCTTGTCGGACGGATTTCGCTTTTCTATCTCTTTAAGGGTGAACTCATGATCATCATTATAGTCGAAAGGTTTGCCGTTCCAGTCAAAAATGCGGTAAAAAGGATTGCAGGGAACAAAATCAATATAATCTTCCCGTTTTTTGCCTGCAGCTTCATAGATATCATCAAACATAAACGGTGCTGTAATAACCGTTGGCCCACCGTCGAATGTGAAGCCGTTCTTTTCATAAACATAAGCACGACCTCCGGGTTTATCACGCTTCTCAAAAATTTTTACACTATGACCCCGCGATAATAGCCGGGAAGCTGTTGCAAGCCCGCCGAATCCGCTGCCGATGACAATTATTTCTTTCTTCTTCATTATGTATTTGATATTTATTTAGAATCTTAAACCCGATTCAGCTTAAAATCAATCCCACAGAATTTAAATTAATTGAAATACCAGATTCGGGAATAATGAATTGAAAGCAGTTCTGATAATGATGTTAGTTATTTAATGTAAAATCGGTTAGATACAAGTGTATACAATGGATTAAGAACTGCTCAAAACATTGAATTGCAGTAGTTGCAGCCGATAGCGGGAGGCAGACAGCTTTTAGCACCTTGGTTAATTCTCAATCTGCTTTACAAAACCATTGTAGCCGTTACGCTGCAACTGACGGTGAGCACTTTTCGCTGCTTCTTCTGATTTATAGATCCCGTGAAACACTCTGTATACAATTCTTTTATTCACGATTCCGGTTTCAACCCGTGCGCCCGTTATTCCCGCTGCATGGCGTTCGGCTTCAGTCCGGCCGTCGAAAGAAGCGATCTGAACGGTAAACGTCGGCAGGCTTGCAGTGTTTGCAGCAGATACTTTGCGGTCACCATCTTTTAATAAGAAAATACGGACTTCTGCTGTTCCTGATCCTATCATATCAACCTCTTCAGCAGCTCTTCTTGATAAATCGATGATACGGTTACCCACAAAAGGGCCCCGGTCATTAATTCGAACGTCTACGGCGCGGCCGTTTTTGACATTTTCAACCCGCACAACAGTATTGAAAGGAAGTGTTTTGTGAGCTGCTGTCAACCCGTTCATGTTGTAACGTTCGCCATTTGCAGTGGTCTTGCCATGAAATTTAGGTCCGTACCAGCTTGCAATGCCATCCTGGATAATAGCGCCGCTTTCAGTATTCTCATAGGAAACCGTTGACGTTCCTCGTTTTGACACACCACAGCTCACCATAAGAATGGATATGAGTGTAAAAAAAATTATATAATTTAGCTTACAGACTTGCACAGGGTTTATAGATGTAGATATCCGATATGTTTCGAAAAATATAGCAGTTCGGCGGATAAGAATCCATTGCTGTTCAGATTCAAGATAAGGAAGAAATTAGAAAATGCTATTGATGGTTGCATGTAAAAGAGAAGAGGTACTTATATTACAGATTGCAGGGAATCAGAGATTACGGCCGGATTCGAACCGGCGGCCTGCGCTTTATCCCGACAAAATGAGCCAGTAGCCGGATTTGAACCGGCGACCTATCGCTTACGAGGCGATTGCTCTGCCACTGAGCTATACTGGCTTTTTGTCGGGACTCTGCCCCTGAGCTACATCGGCGTGTTAAGACCTGATATTGATCAGAAATCTGGTATTCAAGAATTTGTAAATCAGTTTTGCACTCTCAAAATAGAATCTGAACACAGCTCTGTATCAATTCACGAGTCATGAAGATACAACTTGTAACTAATCCGGGGCAACAATTTTTTGTCTGAAAAAAGTGTCAATGCACTTGTTTTAACAAACTTGTTTTTCAAATTAGTTGAATTCTAAGATATTTCTACCGTACATTTGAGGCTTATGTCAGTTACCGCAGTCATCATTTTAATTACTGCTCTTTTTTCAGTTACAGCGCTCTACATCTACCCGCCGCTGCTATCCTGGGGGATCTTACAGCCGTACCGGATGGTCAGGAAAAAGACCTGGCATGAACTTGTTACATCCGGATTGCTGCATGCTAATATGGGCCATCTGTTTCTGAATATGTTCGTACTGTTCATATTTGGCGTTATTCTGGAACGAACAATTGGCGAAGCTCATTTTATTGCACTTTATGCCAGTGGAATACTTTTTTCGGCTGTTCCTTCAGTTTTTCGATACAAAGATGAGCCGGATTTTGCCACCCTGGGAGCATCCGGAGCTGTTGAAGCGGTTTTATTTGGATTTATTCTCTTATTTCCAACCGAAAGCCTCTACATCATGTTTATCCCCATTCCCATACCGGCCTGGCTTTTTGGTATTGCCTTTCTGGCTTACAGTATTTTTGCAAGTAAAAGCCAAGGGAGCCGGATCAATCACGAAGCGCATATCGCAGGTGCGCTCTGGGGCGTGTTATATCTGTTGATATTCGTACCCAACACTGTGGATCATATTTTTACAATTTTGGGATTGTTGTAAACATCCCGGACACACCCCTCGCTTAGCCATACCGCCTGACGGCGTTTGGGTTACGCATTTCCCCTCTCGTTGAGGCTTTTACGAAATCCCGTACGCGATAGTGTCGGGGAGAGGGGACAGGATAGCCTTAACGCCGTCAGGCGATTAAGGATAGACAGGGGTGTGTCAGGGATTAATCTTCGAATAGCCCCCCGATCCCGA
>CAZFAJ010000033.1:17139-30051 GCA_964517005.1 uncultured Balneolaceae bacterium
AAGGATAGACAGGGGTGTGTCAGGGATTAATCTTCGAATAGCCCCCCGATCCCGATGAATTGCCCCCCGATCCCGATCAGTATCCTGCAGCACAACATCCACCAATATTACCATTTACCGCTCAGCTATTCTTACTTCTGAACTCCTGCATAAAATTAACCAGTGCTTCCACGCTTTCCATTGAGCAGGCATTATAAATACTTGCCCGGACGCCGCCTACGCTCCGGTGTCCCTTCAGATTCATCAGTTCATTCTCTGCAGCCTCTTTCAGAAAAATTGCTTCCAGATCTTCGGTCTGCAGCCTGAATGTCACATTCATTTTTGAGCGGGACTCTTTTTCTACGGTCCCCCTGTAGAATTCGTCTTTATCCAGTTCATTATAGAGTAAATTTGCTTTTTTTTCATTAAATGAACTAAAATAGGATATTCCGCCCTTTTCCTGAATCCATTCCAATACGTAATTGACCATATAAACAGCAAAAACAGGTGGTGTATTAAATAACTTCTCAATATGAGTTTTGTAATTGAGAATTGTAGGAATGGCCTCAGAGTGTTGTTTGCCAGCAAAGTTCTTATTGATAAGGACTACCGTAACTCCTGCAGGGCCTACATTTTTTTGGGCCCCGGCGTAAATGAGTCCATATTTATCCAGATCAATCGGGCGGGATAAAAAATCGGAAGAGGCATCACATACAAGAGGTACTCCGCCTGTTTCAGGCTCGCTGCTGAACTGTGTCCCAAAAATTGTATTGTTACTCGTGAAATGCACGTATACCGGTTTCTCAGAAAAGGAAAGTTCACTGTTATCCGGAACGCGGCTGTACTGTTTCTCTTTACTGCTGTATGGCACATGTACATTTCCAAAAAGCTTTGCTTCTTTTATTGCTTTGGCTGACCATGCTCCCGTATCAATGTAATCAGCGGTTCTGCCTTTCGTTAAAAAATTATGAGGAGCCATCATAAATTGGGCACTCGCTCCACCCTGAAGAAACAGAACCTCCCACTGATCCGGATCCGCTCCGAGAATTCCCAGTAAGCGTTCGGTAGCCTGATTATTGATTTTTGTATATTCAGGGCTGCGGTGACTCATCTCAATAATTGAAGCACCTTTTCCTTTGTAATCGGGCAGTTCCTTCTGTACTTTTTGTAATACTTCGACAGGAAGAGTTGCCGGGCCTGCGCTGAAATTATGTACTCGTTTCATGATATTTCCTCTTTTAAAAAGTGTGAATGATTATTCCTGATTTCAACTTTGGTTCAAACCATGTTGATTTGGGAGGCATCAGCAGTCCTGCATCTGAGACGGCCACAAGCTCCTCAATACTTGTAGGATACATACTGAAAGCAATATCAGCCTTGTTTTTATCAACCAGTCGCTCCAGTTCACCGGTTCCTCTGATTCCGCCGACAAAATTTATGTTCGGGTCTGTCCTCGGATTTTCAATGCCAAAAAAAGGTTTTAAAACGGAATTCTGGAGTCTTGATGCATCCAGGTTTGAAACCACATTTTCTGATTCGGGCTTTGGTAATTTCATTTTATACCAGCTGCCTGAATAGTAAATATTGACATTGCCTTTTGATTCAGGTTTTTGCTGATCCGTTTTAACCGGATTGAGCTCTGAAAAGAGATCGCTGATACGGGATTTATCCTGGCATGAAACAATCCTGTTGTAAGGTAATATTTTCATTTCGTTCATGGGAAAAATTACAGCAGGAAAATATTCAAACTCCGCTTCTCCCGGGAAAATATTTTTCTCTTTTCTCAGCTTTTCTGCTGCTCTGGAAGCAGCTTTACAGCGATGATGACCATCTGCTACATAGAAATGAGTTACTTTTGAAAATGCCTCGGCAAAGTCTGCCGCTTTTTCTGTTTTCCAAACCCGGTGAATCACTCCGTCTTCCCCTGTGTGTTCTATTACCGGGGGTGAGGTAACAGTCGTTTTTTCTATTAAAAACTGTACCTCATCGTCATTCTTGTAAGTAAACATTACGGGTTCTGCATGTGCAGACTGTTCCAGTATATGCCTGGTTCTGTCATCTTCTTTATCGGGACGGGTGAGCTCGTGTTTCAGAATCACATCGTTATCATAGTCCTGAACCGACACACATGTAAATACTCCCGTCTGTTTGTGCCCATTTGTTTCAAGCTGGTAAATATATATATGTGGAAGTGAATCCTGATGCATTACCGGCGATTCAATAAGTTTTTTCAGGTTTTCCGCGCCTTTTTTATAGACAATATCAGCATGAAAAGGAGTATTGTCCGGAAGATCAATTTCGGGCCTGATTACATGAAGAAAACTTGTTGGTTTTCCAAGTGCCATCTCTGCTGCTTCTTCTTTACTGATAACATCGTAAGGAACACAAGCAACCTCATCTACATATTCAGCTTTGGGAAGCCAGCCTTTGAAAGGGTGAACTATAGCCATTTGAATGTCATATTTTGTATTTTATAGTCAAGTCTAAATGTAAAGAATATAAACGACTTCGTTGAAGAAGATGTAAAGATTAATTTATTAAATAAAGGTGTTTAAGCAATGCAAAAAAATCCTTCTGAAAATGGTGATAAGCTTAATGAAGATCAGCAGCAACAGCTGTTGTTTGTGATGTTAATTCAGCAACATCAGCAGATAGCGATGATGGGCATGGGCAAAATCAAAAATCCGGCAACGGATAAAATTGAAAGAGATTTGAAGTCTGCGAAGTATGCGATTGATACGCTTTTAATGCTGGACCGGTTTACAAAAGGAAATTTACCGGAAGAGTTGCGTCAGTATCTGAATCAAACGCTGACCAATTTACGTTTAAATTATGCGGATGAGAAAAAAGGGGAGAAAGACGGGAAATCCGGTGGAGAGAGTGAAGAAAAAAATGAAGAATAGAGCAGATGAGATCATTGAAGCAGGAGGCGGAGTTGTTTACAGAGAAACCGGGAAGGATGGTTCTGAAGTTGTTCTTATAAAAAGACGCGGGCTCTGGGACTTACCCAAAGGGAAAAAGGAAGGCAATGAAACCGTGAAAGAATGTGCAGTTCGTGAAGTATCAGAAGAGATTGGTATATCAATACCTATGATCAGTTATTTTTTGACGAAAACCTATCATGAATACCGTGAAAACGGGAAGCTGATCGGTAAAATTACACACTGGTATCTGATGGAGCCGGATGATCCGGAAACAGAGTTTACACCCCAGGAGGAAGAGCAGATCGAGGAAGTTCGGTGGGTACCTCTAAAAACAGCTGCCGGCCTTGTGGGATATTCCAATCTGAAAAAAGTGTTAAAAGAGTTGAAGGAATAAAAAAAGGCGTGGAAAATATCCACGCCTTTTTAAAATAAATCAGATTGATTTTTGAATCGATGCTTTAATTCTGTAATTGAAAAACAATCGGGAGGCTGTACTGTACACGAACCGGCCGCCCTCTTTGCATTCCGGGCTTGAACTTAGCCTGCCGTACCGCACGCAGAGCCTCTTCATCAGCGCCGCCGCCAATACCGCGAATAACCCGTGGGTCTTCGACTTCGCCTCGCTCATTTACAATGAACTGCACATAAACACGACCTTCAATACCGGCTCTTCTGGCCATTTCCGGATACTTAATGCTTTTTTGAAGTTCACCAAGCCCGCCAATTAATTCAGGCATTTCTTCCACAACTACGAAGAAATCTTCTTCAGGTTCTTCTTCCTGGGGAGGTGGAGGTGGTGCACTCAGCGGCCCGTCAAGAGACAACTCCGCATCAATATTAATATCCACATCCTCAATAATTTCATCATTGGGAACCTCTACAGGCACTGGTGGCCTTGGTGGCGGAGGTGGTGTCTCAATGTGTTTCGTGATTTCGATTTCTTCCATTTCGACTATTTCTTGTTCCTCGACTGCGTATTCTTCGGGTGCTTCGCTATGAAGATCCATCTTTATAGCACCGATAAATACCACGAGAGCAAGGATTAGTCCAAATTCGAGAATTACTGTATAGTAATTGCGTAAATCTGCTTCCGGTTTTTTTCGTTCTTTCATCTATTTTTTATTGTTAATGATTCTTGACCATCAAGTATAATTGAAATCTGTGTAAGTATCCAACGGAAATTTTGCAGCTATTATTCTTTAAATGAAGTGTTTAATAAAAAAAGTGAGTCATATCTGGCGAATTGCAAAACCTGAAGGCACAAAATCCCGCAATTTCCGGTGATATTCAGACTGAGTAATCGCGGCTTCTAATCCGAGTTTCTTGTAAGAAACTTAAGTGAGATTACCGCAATCAAACAGCCTGTCATATCAGCCAGGGCATCATACGGATCTGCTGCACGATTTACAGGCAACACCTCCTGCAGTATTTCGATTGAGATCCCAAAAAAAGCGCCTATTAAAAAAATGGCAAAAAGAGGTAATTCTTTTTTTGTTGCGATGAGAAGATATAGCCCTAAAAGAAAAGTCCAGGTGCCAAACAAGAGAGCGTGACCCAGTTTGTCAAATTTCCATACCTTGCTTTCAAAAAGATTTTCGGAGGGTAAAAGTGTAAAAACCAGTGTAAAGATTGTGAGGAGAGCGATTAAAAAAGCTAACAGTTTTTTTTGACGCTCAAGAAAGTTAATCGTCTGCTGAATCATAGTAAATTTCGTGGTGCAACCGGCTGTTTAATTGATAAGGCTTTTTTATATCCATCCACCAAGGCATGGATTACACTCAGATCAATCATTTCTGATATAGCCAGATTCGCTGCTATTGTTCCCGATAACACATCGCCGAAACCCGCCCTTGAAAAAATTGAGGTGTCATATCCGGAAATGTAAGTATTTTCCTGATGTACGAAAAATGCAGGATTGCCTTTAGAGAAAATCGCAGAGGGGAACCCGGAAGTAAAGTTTTTTGTCCACTTGAGCCTGTCAAAATCAGATTCAAAATCAGCATTCAGATAATTTTTTGCTTCACCGGGATGCGGGGTTAATATCAGATTTTCAAATTTTTGTTTACCGGGATCGGTTGTGAAATCCTGCCAGGCAGAAAGGCCATCGGCATCCAGTATCGTTTTTAAATCTGTATTTCTCATGATGCTGAGAACAAATGCTTTCGTTTCGGGTTCGAGGCCAATCCCGGGGCCGATCAGAAGAGTGCCCCCCCGTTTTTCAATCATCTCAAGCACAGTTTTGCTATGTGAACTTTGATAGAATGCATCACCACTGCTACCCAGTGGCACTTTGATGATTTCGGGAATTGTACTCTCATAAACAGGCAAGAGATGTTTTGGAGCATAAAGAATAACAGCCCCGGCCCCGGAATTCCAGGCACTTTTACAAGCCATAATAGCAGCGCCCGTAAGCCCTTCTGATCCGGCCAGAACATGTACAACACCGTTATCATATTTATGCCGTCCCTTGCGCCTGATCTCAGGCAACTGATGAAGCCAGGACTCATCGAAGATAAGGCCTTCCGGCTGAATATAGGATTTTGCAAATGGAAGTTTAAACAGGATAACCTCTCCGGTATGGTTCTTACCGCTGTTAAAAAGAAATCCGGTTTTCTTTACACCGAATGTGAGTGTGTAATCAGCCTGAACTGCACCCCCTAAAATTTCACCGTTATCTGCCGAAATTCCGGTAGGGATATCGATGGCATAGACTATTGAGTCCTGTCGATTTATCCATTCGACCGTATCCAGGTAACCGGAGCGAAGTGGGCTTGATAAACCGGTGCCGAGCATTCCGTCTATAATATAATCGAAATTATATTCAGGAAGGTCTTCCGGTTCAGTGGTAAAAGTTATTCGGTATCCTGAATCTTTCAATTTTTTCAGAATCTGAAAATTTTTATTGGCATCATCTGATAAATCGTCATGGCCGGATACAAAAAAGATCATCGCCTGATGCAGATATTCCTGCGCCAGGTATCTGACGATGGCCAGGGCATCGCCCGCATTATTCCCTTTGCCGCAAACAATGAGCCCTCTCTTATTCATTCCTCCCCGGTCGCCAATGAACCGTGAGGCCTGCATCGCGGCAGTCTCCATCAGAGTGAAACCATCCAAGCCAAATTCATTGATCGTCTTTTCGTCAAGCTGTCTGCACTGTTCGGATGTACAAGCGAAACAAGGATAGTTGTCTGGAATTAAAGTCATATTGCTGGTTATTTAATATGATCTTGCAAAAAGAACTCTCTGCCTGGAGGGTTTACCGGTGACCATGCAGCTGCCTTCTTTACCATCTTTTAAAGGAATTAATCTGATTGTTGCTTTCGTTTCATCTTTTATCTTCTCTTCTGTCTCAGCAGTGCCGTCCCAATGAGCATAGATGAACCCATAATTTTCAATTTTAATTTTGAAATCTTCATATGTATCAACAAAAGTTGTGTGATCTTCCATTCGTTTTTTAGCTATCTGAAAGAGTTCATTCTGAATGGATTCGAGCATTGATTTAATGTGATTTCCCAGGCCGTCCCTGGGTACAATTTTTTTATCAAGAGTGTCACGTCGTGCAAGCTCCACATTGTTGTTTTCAACATCCCGCGGTCCAACAGCAACTCGTAAAGGAGTTCCGCGTGCTTCATGTTCGGCAAATTTCCAGCCGGGATTGTAGTTGTCGCGGTCATCCAGTTTAACACGGATATCGAGTTCGCTCAATTCATCCAGAATGGAGTTGGCGTATTTTGATACAATCTCTTTTTGGTTGTCGTCTCGCCAGATGGGTACAATAACGACCTGAACCGGAGCCAGCTTTGGAGGCAGTACGAGTCCATTATCATCGCTGTGAGTCATAATCAGGCCACCAATTAATCGGGTGGAAACACCCCAGCTCGTAGCCCATACATATTTGTGTTCACCGTCACTGTCCTGAAATCTGACGTCGAATGCTTTGGCAAAATTCTGGCCGAGAAAATGGCTTGTACCTGCCTGCAAAGCTTTACCGTCTTGCATCAGAGCTTCAATACAATAGGTATCAACAGCACCCGCAAACCGCTCTGATTCTGTTTTTACACCCGTAATCACCGGCATTGCCATATACTCTTCCGCAAATGTACGATAGACTTCAAGCATCTGTTTTGTTTCAGTAACAGCTTCTTCTTTAGTAGCGTGTGCGGTATGGCCTTCCTGCCACAAAAATTCCATGGTTCTCAAAAAAAGGCGCGTTCTCATTTCCCAGCGTACAACATTCGCCCATTGGTTAATCAAAATGGGTAAATCCCTGTAGGATTGAATCCAGTCGCGGTAGGCGTCCCAGATAATGGTTTCAGAAGTGGGGCGGACAATCAGCTCTTCTTCCAGTTTCGAATCCGGATCAACTTCAACCCCGCCATCAGCGCTTTTCAGGCGGCTGTGCGTAATAACTGCGCACTCCTTGGCAAATCCCTCCACGTGCTGAGCTTCTTTTGAGAGAAATGATTTTGGAATAAAAAGCGGGAAATAGGCATTTTCGTGCCCGGTATCTTTAAACATCTGGTCTAAAGCCTGTTTCATGTTTTCCCAAAGTGCGTAGCCGTTCGGCCGAATGATCATACATCCGCGAACAGGGGAATGGTCGGCAAGTTTTGCTTCTTTAATGACATCAAGGTACCACTGTGAATAATCGTCTTTTTGCTTCGTTATTTTTTTTGCCATTAAACTGTTGTTACTTATCTATTAGTTGAATTTTTGGATATAGATTAAAATAGCCCTGCAGATGATGAAGATAAAGAATGATTTTGAAAGAAAATATGAAAGTGCGCTTCAACCTTGTTGAAAAAAGTCTTATTTTGAGAATCTGTTTCAAAAAGATGAATATCCCGGGTTATCGTCGGGTTATGTATTGATTTATTGAATAAAAACCTGTGATTGGTTTAGACCCAATTGAACAAGGTTTATAAGAAAAGAACCATAAGGCGTGGTAGCTCAGCTGGTAAGAGCGTCGGATTCATAACCCGGAGGCCGAGGGTTCGAGTCCCTCCCACGCTACATGTTTTGTTATGAATAATTGGCTTACGACGCATTTTTTAAAGTGCGAAAATTTTATAATATTCATGTTTTTCCTCATTGGGAAAATTCATTGAATAGTTATCCCGGTATCATTCAATTTCTTCGCGCCCCTTCTAATAAGCCGCATCGACACCAATGTCTCTGTCCGTAATGTATAACTGAATCAAATTTTCAATTTCAGAGGATACGTAAGAAGACTCAACTTCAGCCTGCTCTGCCAGTTCATCACCCAGGTCAAAAAGCGCTTCCCACAGAAGCCGTTCATCAACGGTTTTGACGAAGTGCAGGTTTTGCTTGCGATCAAAGATATTGTCCCATTCTGCCCGGACCAGTTTCCAGTAATCCCTGTTTTGCTCCCACCAGTCGATGGCTGGCTGACAGTGCTTGTCATCAATCCGGGTGTATTTATTCAATCCTTTTTCCGCTACAATCACACTGTCTTTTCCGTTTTCTCTTACAATTTTGAGGTTATCCTGTTCATGCAACCAGCCATAATCTGTTAAAATATGACGATTTCTTCGCTGCATCACATTGTAATCATCACGATTTGAAAACTCTCTGCGGGGCAGTGGTGCATCAGCTACGCTTTCCCAATAATGTTTTCCATCTTCATGAATCCAGGTTGCCGTGCCTTCATACCTCGGGCTGTCATCAACCTGGTAAACTTTTTGAGTCCATTGACCTTTCGCATCTTTTTTTGCCAAACGCGTATAATTCCAGCTCATATCTTTATGAAACTGGTAAAAATCCAGGTTTTCATAAAGCCAGTCCTGGCGCCAGTGTTTAACAATCATGGAGTCGCTGATTACAAGGATGTGCTGGATAACAATCTTATCATCCGACTCTTCTTCAACAAAAATCCACTCGGCGGAGGCAGATGCGTGGTAAGGATCGTGAATCTCATAATCTTGATTCTGAGGAAAGGTCTCGGCATAATCAAACGTGATGCTGTAGCAGCCACACATCGATTTTATTGCTTTTGTATCTTGTTGAATTTTGGGTTGCGCATGTAGCGATTCCGTAGCGAACAGGATGATGAAAGGCAAAAGAATTACTTTCATGAGCTTTTTATTTTTTATTGCGATGATGTTCATTGACAATTTAGAATAATTCTAATTAAGGTTCAATAAACACTTTTTGGCCTCGGTTTCAAAATTATGGATATCAGCGGGATTTATCTCTGTTTACGTATTCAAAGTGCAGCTAAACCCGTGCAAAAAAAAGAAAAAACTATATCTTTATCCTTCATTTGGCACAACACTGGTTTCCTGTTAAGTGGAAATGCCACGGATGCAGCAATAATTAATTGAAAAGATGATTGGGAAAACTCTTAAAAATATTTTTGATCCATACGTTGAACTGAATACCCAGGTTTGGGAGAATTTTGCAGAATTGGGTGAGGTTGTGAACTTCTCCAAAGAAACCATTTTAAAGGAATCAAATAAAACCGAAAATTACCTGGTTCTTTTGCTGAAAGGAAGTGGTGGAAATCTGATTTGGAACAAGAATAATTTTGTATGTATTGACATCTCTTTTGAAAATGACTTTTTAATGGATTATATGTCGTTCACATTGCAAGAGCCAACCCCTATTGAAGTAAGGCTATTTGAAGATTCAACTGTTTTTCGAATTCCACATCAGCGGTTTCAACAGTTATTACAATATGGAAATTATGGAGAGAAAGTTACACGGCTGGTTGCAGAAGCATCATTTATCGAGAAGCAACAACAACAGGTAGACCTGCTTTCAAAGACAGCCAAACAAAGATATTTGGAACTCATTAACGTCAAAAAGGGGATAGACAGAATACCGTTAAAATATCTGGCATCCTATCTCGGTATCACGCCTCAGAGTTTAAGCCGGATCAGGTCAGAAAGAATGTAGAAATTACCAAATGGTAATTGTTTTAGAAAAGTGAACAGTTATTATGGACCTCCATAAATTGTTCAATGCTTCATACTTACGAATATGCAAACTGAAACAAACCCTGAGCCAATACCTGTATCAAAAATCAATGCAGTTCTCATTGGTTTTCCTGTTATCGCCACACTCATCTCACTATTGCTGATTAACCGCACCATTATTACCAACTTAGGACTCGATTTTATCACTACGTTTTGGTCGATTGTGATTATTTGGTATGTGGTGCAGATCTATATTGTAGCAAAAATCATCAGAGCGTCCGGCTGGGGCTGGAGCGATATTGGATATACCTTATCAAAAAAGAAAACCATCTATGTAGTATCAGGTTTTCTGCTTATAGCTTTTGGTTTACTTCTTTTTATAGAGCTGGCTTTGGCAAATAGCGTAGTCGATAGTGAAAAACTTCAGTCACTTTCTGGCCTGACTCCCAAAACAACAATTTCAAGAGTTATTTTTATCTTTATGGCATTAGCCGCTGGAATATCGGAAGAAATTGTCTACCGGGGTTTTGCCATCAGGGCGTTGGAAAGTCACAACATCAATAAATGGTTTGCCGTAGTTCTTGCATCAATACCATTTATTTTTCAGCATGGGTTAAAGTCTATTGACCAGTTTTGGTGGTTTCTAACTACCGGAATTCTTTTTGGTGTATTATTTGTGGTTCTCAAGAAATTGACCGTGAATATTATAATTCATTGGTTGGTCATATTATCCGCGATGGCAGCTATTTTCCAGGTCATTCAATAGAGATTATCTCAACCCATATTTTCCAGCAATTTCCTTTTCATCTCTATATAGTTCCTGGTATAATGGATTCCCATTTGCGACTCCCGAAGGTCAAAACCAAATGCCCGCTTGCTCACCGCGATAATGGGAGGTGCCTGAATGCGTTTGAAGTAGTTAATTTTATAGAGTCTCCATATTCGCTCCATGTCATCTATAAATGATTGTTCGTTTTCAAAGTATTCAGTAAGGAACTTCTCATCGAATTCCAGGATTTCCAGCAAGCTACCATCGATATAAAAGTTCAGGATATCCTCGGGATCGAGCCGCCATTCGATAAAGGCCCGGAGCAGTTTGTCATGATAATGGTAGGCAAACGGATCCCCTTCACCTTCTTCTATATCCTGCTGATCACTCAGTTCAGCAGAAGCGGGAATATCAAAAAGCTGATCGGGAAAGATCTTCTCCTCTTCTTTAGAGTTGATATACCTGCAAAGTTCATAAACCTGTGTCTTGTACAGATCGGCAATTGGGGCGATAGCACCGTTAACATCACCGTAGAGCGTTGTATAACCTGTCGCCACTTCACTCTTGTTTCCGTTATTAACGAAAACCGCATCCAGCGCAGAAGCAATGCCTGCCAGAATTCTGCTGCCCCGGTCCCGAGACTGAATATTTTCCCTGTCTACAGGTTTCAGTTCCAGGTTGTTCTTTTCACCGGATTCATCAAGGCGCTCAAAGGTCGTGTTTTTCAGCTGTTCCACAGTATACTCGAACACATCCTGGATGGGGACGATTGCATAATTGAGCCGAAGGGTTTCCGCCAGTTGATGCGCCAGTCCTTTGGTGATATCCGAATTAAATTCGGACGGCATATTCACCGCGTACACATTTTCTGCTCCAATTGCCCTGCACAAGAGATAGGCACTCAGTGATGAGTCCACCCCGCCACTGATTCCGATCACCGCTTTGCCCGAATGGATCAGTTCAAAAAATTTCTTTAATCCATAAATCAGTCCGTTCAGCAACTCTTCCTGATCTTTTTCGTGAGAAAGAACCGGATTCTTAATTACTTGCTCCTTATTGCTGAAAAGATTTGTTCGTAAAACATCTTCCTGGTAATTCTTTGCCACCTTTCGCAGGGAAGCGTCACTGTTATAGATGGTTGTGCCGCCATCGAACAGAAAAATATTTTTTCCGTTATTCTGAATCCCGGTATTGTTCACGTAAACAAAAGGAGCATGGTGTGATCTTAAACGCTGGCGCACCACCCGGTGGCGCTTATTATTCTTCCGCCAGGTCCAGGGCGAGCAGGAAATATTGATAATAAATTCCGCACCGTTATTGAGTAGTATTTCAATGGGATAAATGGAGTAATCATCACTCCACATATCCTCACACAGTGTGATGCCAATTTTTCTCTCTTTACCATTAATAGTAATCTCCAGTGGTTGCAAAAAATCACGGATTGGCGTTTCACGGTCTTGCGCAATCTTACGTGCCGAATAGAAATGACGGTCATCGTCAAACTCGCGGTAATCGGGATGAAGAGTCTTGTAGAAACGGCCAGCTATTTCACTGTTATGAGCGGCAAAAGCGGTATTAAATTTACGAATTCGCCCGTCTTCACCAACGCTCTCTTCGTCTATGTCTACATTTCCCCATATTACCATGATCTCGTCAGAGAGTTCGGCAATCAGATTGTTGTAGTGATGACAGTCGTAGATAAATGCGCTGTTTTCCCACTCATCACCTATAATGTATCCCGGAACAGCCATTTCCGGGAAGATGACAATGTCGTCTCCTTTGGCTTTCGCTTCTTCTATTCTTGAACGTATTTTTTCAAAATTCTGATCCGGATGTCCCGGTGTTACTTCAATCTGGCAGGCGGCAATTTTTAGCTTCATATAAACTGTATAAATTTAAACAGGAATGTTGTACTGGTGTGGCTTACTATAATCCAAAGAGTCTGAGATTAATTCAATTCAAGTTCGAATCTGCCCCGGGAGTAAGAAAATTCTTGCTGAATTTTTTACAGTTTCGGTTTAACCAAAGTTTTAAAATTTATCTCGGTTTCGTTTGCACTGCGTAAAATACTCGAACCGCTGGACTGACTGCGGATCTCTTGCGGATGCCCGTGAAACAAGATACGGGAGGAACCGGATGATTGGGATTCGAGTTTTTCCGCTGCATAAATTTCAGTTATGGATAAATCGCTTGTCCGGATGGTAATTGTTCCGGCAACCAACCCGGAGGTATCGATTCCGGAACTTCCGGACATTCTGATTTGCAAATCATCCGCATATCCGTCTGCTTCAATTCTTGT
>CAZFAJ010000034.1:0-27553 GCA_964517005.1 uncultured Balneolaceae bacterium
GGGGTTACAGAGATTGCATCGTAAACCAGGAAATCGTTTTTGTTAGTTGTCAGTTTTTAGTTGTTTACAAACACACGAACAACGAGCCACAAACAACACACAACAAATCAACAAATCCTGTACAAATCTAATGCAACTACAAAATTACGACTTAAACTTTTACGTTAAGTCAGGAGTTCTGAATTTTTGATTGCTTATTTTCTGTTCATCTGATTGATTGAGAAATTTCAAAACAGATTTATACATCTCTGAAGTTGTTACCAGGCTTTCATCTTTTTTGCCGGTATAGATATCACCGGTCCGGTAGCCTTCTTCAAGTACTTTTTCAACGGCTTTTTCGATACTTTGAGCCGCCTTTTCCAGCTTCAGGGAGTACCTGCACAGCATGGCAGCCGATGCAATGGCCGCAAGCGGATTTGCTTTATCCTGCCCGGCAATATCCGGAGCGGAACCGTGAACCGGTTCATATAAGCCGATTCCTTCTCCGAGGCTTGCCGACGGCAGCATTCCGATGGAACCTGTGAGCATGGCGGCTTCATCACTGAGGATGTCTCCGAAGAGGTTGCCGGTCAGTATCAAATCAAACTGCCCCGGGTTTCTGACAAGCTGCATGGCACAGTTATCCACGAGCATGTGGGAGAGTTCAACTGTTGGCCAGTCACCGCTCATTTCAGCCACGGTATTTCTCCACAATCTTGAACAATCCAGGATGTTCGATTTGTCGACCGAGCATACCCTGCTGCTTCTCTGTTCGGCACTCAGAAAGGCCTTTTCGGCAACCCGTACGATTTCAGGTTTTGAATAACGCATGGTGTCAACTGCTATCGTATCTTCGTTTTCATCCCACGTTCGCCTTGGTTCGCCAAAATAGATTCCTCCTGTAAGCTCACGGACAATCAGAATGTCGGTATTTTCAATAATTTCCGGTTTCAGGGAGGATGCATCGAGCAGAGCCTTGTAAACTTTGACCGGACGCAGGTTGGCAAAAACACCCAGCTCTTTTCGCAGCCGGAGCAGGCCCGCTTCAGGCCTTTTATCTGCGGGAACATTGTCCCAGGCGGGGCCGCCCACGGCGCCGAGTAGTACGGCATCCGACTCTTTACACGATTTGATCACTTCATCGGTTACTGGTACTCCGGCCTTATCAATGCTGCATCCACCGAATAGATATTCTTCTGTTTCGATCTCTATTCCCTGTGATGCACAAACCGATTTTAAAACCTCAACGGCTGCTTTTGTAACCTCGGGACCAATTCCGTCGCCGGGCAGTACAGCAATTTTCTTTTGATTCATACCTGTGGTACCATTCCGTTTTTTCGTGCAAAATTGAAAATTCCGCCTGCTTCTACAATTTCGGCTACACTGCCAAGCGGACGAATTTTATATTCGGTTTTTTGTGTCAGATTCTTCACAGCCTTGCTATCAGGATCGATTTCAAGTTCATCACCGGTTGAAACTTCACTGCTCAGATCTTGCAGGCTTTCGTACGGAATCAAAAATCCGCCGTCAACCGAATTCCTGTAAAAAATTCTGGCGTAAGAAGGAGAAATGATCGCTTCAATTCCTGCAATCTGCAAAGCTTCGGGAGCATGTTCGCGTGAAGAGCCGCACCCGAAATTGGGCCCGCCTACAATAATCCGGAACTCGCTCTCATACTCGCCCTCTTTCACAAGCGGAATATTTCCAAATGGCAGGCCCGATTTTTCTGAAGGCACTCCCGACAGGGCATATTTCCCGTAAAGTTTTCGTTCCTCAGGATCTTCCAGACTGTACACAAGATGTGCCGCCGGTATAATTTGATCCGTGTCAATATTTTTACCCAGTACAAAGGCTTTGCCTTTAATAGTTTTGGTTTTTTGGGACATGTTATTGGTTTTTTAAAGAGAGTGAAAACGCAAAACTGAAAAGGCAAAAGGTCAACTTTGTTAAGGTGTTTAATTGTATTTTGTATAGATAGTACACCGGATTCTAAAAGTTGTGTTAGGGTTATTCTTTGACATTAGCACTATACACTTTTCATTTTTGCCTTTTGCGTTTTCACTAATTATTGATAGTTATATTACCGTCTCCTGGATAAAAACTCTTGGGTCGGTAACAGTTCCGGTTATAGCGGAAGCAGCAACCGTGTACGGAGAGGCCAGGTAAACCTGTGCTTGTTTGGATCCCATTCGACCGGGATAATTCCGGTTGGTGGTTGAGATACAAACTTCTTCCTTATTCAAGCGTCCGAACGTATCCGACGGCCCGCCAAGACAGGCAGCACATGAAGCCTGACCTATTTTACATCCGGCCTCCCTGAATATATCCATCAGCGTAGTACCGAACATGGTTTCGGTTTCGAGAGCACTTGCAATTTCAGTGGTTGCAGGCACAATATAGGTATCCAGTTTCAGGGTACGGCCTTTAATGATTTCAGCGGCAGCCCTGAAGTCCGAAAGTTTACCTCCGGTGCAGGAACCGATGTAGGCCCGATCGAGGTGAGTGCCTTCAAGCTCTTCAGCCGTGGCTTTGTTATCCGGGCTGTGAGGCTTGGCAACCATTGGGACCATATCCTCAAGATTGTAGAAATGCTCACTGTGAAACTTTGCATCATGATCACTGTAAACCGGTTCAAAAGGTTTGTCCGTCCGGGCCATAACGTATGCTTCAGTTATCTCATCGCATTCAACAACCCCGTTTTTACCTCCGGCTTCAATGGCCATGTTTGTAAGGGTCATCCTGTCTTCCATACTGAGTGCACGGATGCCGTGACCAGCAAATTCCATTGCACGGTAGGTGGCACCGTCTGTGCCGATATCACCGATAATTTTCAGGATGATATCCTTGGCCATCAGGTAGGGCGGAAGCGAGGAACCCTCAAACACAAACCGCATGGTCTCAGGTACTTTAACCCAAAGCTTGCCTGTTCCCATAATGAAAGCTGCATCGGTATTTCCGATACCTGTTGCAAACTGGCCGAATGCACCCGCTGTACAGGTATGGGAGTCGGTGCCAAACAGAACCTCGCCGGGGCGTGTAAATCCCTCTTCCGGAAGGGCAACATGGCAAACGCCTTTATAGCGATCCGTTCCCACATCATAGTAGTGCGGGAGATCCTGGTCAGCAGCAAACGCCCGGAGGATATCCACATTCCGGTTGGCGTACTTATCATTAGTGAAAATGTAATGGTCGGGAATAATCACAAGTTTGTCCTTGTTCCAAACCCGTGCATTTTCACCGAACTCTTTTCGGAAAATTGAGATGGCTGGAGGTCCGCAGACATCGTGTGTCATTAGCACATCTACATCTACCCAGACGGTATCTCCGGCTTCAACGGAATCCCGTCCGCTTTTTTTTGCAAGTATTTTTTCTGTTAATGTCATGCTCATAATTCAACTATCAGGTTTTGTTCAGAATATTGGTTTATTCAGGGTTGTGAAATGGTAGTATCACCAGACACTTTCTTATGGGGTATAGTATCGGAAAGGATATCTATAAGGTCGCAGTCGTTAATAATTTTCTGTTTATCGGCCAGGCGTGTAACTTTAAAATAGATATGGTTGATTTCATCATTTGGGAGTGTGTATCCCATATTTTCCAGTTTTTTCCGGAGTGCAAAACGGCCTGAATGCTTGCCAAGTACAATGTTGTTGCATTCAAGGCCAACGGATTCCGGTGTCATGATTTCATACGTAAGCGGATTGTTGAGCACACCATGCTGATGAATACCGGCTTCATGTGCAAAGGCATTTAATCCTACAATGGCTTTATTTCGCTGAACATCATTGGTGGTGATTTCTGCCAAAAGCCTGCTTGCGGGTGTGATCTCTTCGGTTTTGATGTTGGTTGTCGGTTCGAATTCAGCCTGACGTGTTGCTATTGCCATCACAACTTCTTCGAGCGAGGCATTTCCGGCACGTTCACCTATTCCGTTTATGGTGCATTCAACCTGGCCGGCGCCGTTTTGAATGGCCATTAATGAGTTGGCCACGGCAAGCCCGAGATCGTTGTGGCAATGTACACTGATGGTCGCTTTGTCAATATTCGGCACATTCAGGCGAATATTTTTAATCAGCTCACCAAATTCCCAGGGAAGGGCATATCCCACTGTATCCGGTATATTGATGATGGTTGCACCAGCATCAATCACACCCTCAAAAACCCGGTATAAAAATTCAGGTTCACTCCTGGAGGCGTCTTCAGCTGAAAACTCTACTTCATCGCAGTACTTTCGTGCCATTTCCACACCTTTTACAGCAGATTCAACCACCTCGTCCCTGGTTTTTTTAAGCTTGTACTTCATGTGGATGTCTGACGTGGCTATGAATGTGTGAATCCGGGGCTTCACAGCAGGTTCCAGTGATGAGGCTGCAGCTTCAATATCAAGGTCAGTTGTACGGCAGAGAGCCGCGACTGTCGTGGATTTTATCTGGCGGGCAATCTCCTTTACTGTTTCAAAATCTCCTTCCGAGGAAATCGGAAAACCGGCTTCAATTACGTCAACACGCATGCGTTCAAGCTGATGTGCCATCTTCAACTTTTCGTTTTTATTCATGCTGTATCCGGGTGACTGTTCCCCGTCGCGAAGAGTTGTATCAAAAATCGTTATTTGGTTTTTCATGTTGTTGTTCGAATATTATTGGTTGAATTGGACATTTATGAATGATTGGATTCATTCTCATCTATAGAGCAGCCGAATGACTGCTTAGATGTTCAACCAGGTAAAAAATCCGATTGGCTTCAGTTAACCTGTACGTCATGAGTTTTTTGTTTATTTTTATGGTTGTGGGAGTGATTTAAAAGAAAATAATTCATGCTGTCTGTGAGCGCCTGCCAGCTTGCATCGATGATGTTTTCGGAAACCCCGACTGTTCCCCATGAGCTTTTTCCATCTGAAGAATCAATCAGCACCCTGACTTTAGCCTCCGTTCCTTTTTTGCCATTTAATACCCTAACTTTGTAATCTTTCAGATGGACATTATTGATGTCCGGGTAAAATTTACAGAGTGCTTTTCGAAGGGCAGAATCGAGTGCGTGAACGGGGCCGATACCCTCGGCAGCGCAGTGTTCAGTGTTACCATTTACATTCACCCGGAGAGTAGCTTCAGATCTGCATGTGCCGCGTGCATCTTTTTCAATAATGACCCTGATTCCTTCCAGGCTGAAGAACTCGGTCCAGGGTGCTGTCATCTTCTCCACCATAAGCTCGAAAGAGGCTTCTGCAGCTTCAAACTGAAATCCTCTGTTTTCCAGCTCTTTCAGCTTCTTCACAATTTTAGATGCATCACCGTTGTTTTTATCAAACCTGAGACCAAGTTCATCTGATTTATAGCAGATATTGCTTTTACCGGAAAGATCAGATACCAATACCCTTCGGACATTCCCGACTTCATCCGGACGGATATGCTCGTAAGTCTGTTCGTTTTTCATTACGGCACTCACATGAATCCCGCCTTTATGTGCAAATGCGCTTCGTCCCACAAACGGAATTTTATTATCGGGTATAAGATTGGCAACTTCACTTACAAAACGGGACAGAGTGGTGAGCCCGGTGATCTTTTCATCCGGAACGCAGGTGAACTTCTGCTTTATCTGCAAATTTGGAATAACAGAACATAAATTTGCATTGCCGCATCGTTCTCCATATCCGTTAATGGTTCCCTGAACATGAGTACATCCTGATCGGATGGCTGAGATACTGTTGGCAACAGCCAGTTCACAGTCATTATGTGCATGAATGCCCAATTCTATGGCAGTTTTTTGCTTTACAGCTTTTACAATCTCAGATACTTCATCCGGAAGCGTGCCACCGTTGGTATCACACAGTACAAGAGTGTCAGCACCTGCCAGTTCAGCAGCCATGAGTGTTTTAAGCGCATACTCCGGATTGTCTTTATAGCCATCGAAAAAGTGCTCGGCGTCATAGATAACCTCTTTTCCATTTTTCTTCAGATAGGATACTGATTCAGAAATAATGGTGAGATTATCTTCCGGTGAAATCTTCAAAGCATCGTACACATGCATCAGCCATGATTTCCCGAAAATGCATACAGTATTCGTTTTCGCGTCAATCAAAGCCTGTATGTTTGTATCTTCTTCAGGTGACGACCCGGCACGGCAGGTGCTGCCGAAAGCCACGATTTTGGCGTTATCAAACGAACAATCCCGGGCACGCTTAAAAAATTCGAGATCTTTTGGATTGGAACCAGGCCACCCGCCTTCAATATAATGAACACCAAATTGATCGAGTTTGCGGGCTATCCGTAATTTATCATCGGCAGAAAAGGAGATCTTTTCACCCTGTGTGCCATCACGTAAAGTGGTATCAAATATGCGGACTGTGGTCGACATTATTCGGCTGGTTGAGGTTCGGATTTGTTTACAGGTTTCTTTTCATCCTTAATCCAGTTCATCATGGACCTGAGCTGTTTTCCCACTTTTTCGATCTCATGAGCACCGAGTTCTGAACGCTGCCTGCTGAGGTTGGGCAAACCGTTCTCATTTTCTGTAATCCACTCATCGGCAAACGAGCCGCTTTGCACCTCTTTCAGAATCTGCTTCATACGTTTTTTGGTATTTTCATCCACCACACGCTGGCCTCTGCTGAGTCCGCCGTATTCGGCTGTATCACTTACTGAGTAATACATCCGCTCAATACCGCCTTCATACATCAGGTCAACAATCAGCTTGAGTTCGTGCAGGCATTCGAAATAGGCGATTTCAGGCTGATAACCTGCTTCCACAAGTGTTTCAAAACCGGCTTTAACCAGTTGGGACGCGCCGCCGCAAAGTACAGCCTGCTCTCCGAAAAGATCTGTTTCTGTCTCTTCCTTAAACGTTGTTTCCAGTACACCGGCGCGGGTTCCGCCAACACCTTTGGCATAAGCAAGGGCAATATCCGATGCGTTTCCTGTATAGTCTTTGTAGACTGTAAACAGGCAGGGCACACCTGAACCCTCCGTGAAAACACGTCTTACGAGGTGCCCGGGGCCTTTAGGAGCTACCATAAATACATCTACATTTTCGGGAGGTACAATCTGATCAAAATGAATGTTGAAACCATGGGCAAATGCCAGGGCGTTGCCCTCTTCAAGGTATGGTTCGATTGAACTCTTATATACTTTTTTCTGATGCTGATCGGGGATAAGAATCATAATGATATCGCCGCGTTTTGCTGCTTCGGCAGTTTCAAAAACCTGTAACCCCGCATTCTCGGCTTCTGTCCAGGAGGAGCTGTCTCGGCGTAAGCCAACTACTACATTCACCCCGCTGTCTTTAAGATTTAGTGAGTGGGCATGTCCCTGGCTTCCGTAACCGATAACGGCTACTGTTTTTCCCGACAGGTTATCAAGATTGGCATCGTTGTTATAATAGACTTTTGCTTTCATTGTGTGTATTTGGTTTATGGAGTTAAAGTGTTGGTAGATTTTAAAAAATCAGTTTTTAGTGTTTATTTTGATTTGAATCAGAGGATGACATCACGCCAGGCCTTTGAATTCACGCTTCATAGCCACACTTCCGGTCCGTGCTACTGAAGCGATTCCAAACGGCCGCAGCACTTCAATCAGGGCGTCGATTTTATCACGGTTACCGGAGACTTCCAGCGAAAGTTTATCCTGGCTCAAATCAATAACCTTCGCATTAAATGCCTGTGCAATCAGCATAATCTCAGTTCGTCCGGCTTTGGAGCTGGAAACTTTGATCAGTGCGAGTTCCCGTTCGATAAATTTTTTGTGGGTCAGATCCGTCACTTTTAACACATCAATAACGTTGTGCATGTGTTTCGTGATTTGCTCTACCGTTTTTTCATCGCCATAGGTAGTGACGGTAATTCTTGCCATACCGGGATCGGCTTCCGATGCAAATGTGATACTGTCGATCTCAAATCCTTTTCCGCTAAAAATCTGGATGATTCTTGAAAAAGAGTTGAGATTGTGCTTAAGCAATACTGATAGCGTATGTTTCAAATCAGTGTTGAAAACTGTTGCTGTGTGGTTACTCATCTTCCCGCTTCCTCATCTGATTCAACCATTTCATTTAATGCAGCACCTGACGGAACCATCGGATAACAGTTTTCATGTTCAACAACTCTGAAATCCATCATCACCGGGCCATCATCAATCTTCATCGCTTTTTCCAGGACATCCCTCATTTCTGCAGGTGTGGTGGCTCTGAATCCTTTGGCTCCGTAACATTCGGCCATTTTTACGAAATCGGGATTATTACTTCCGAAGACTGACGAACTGTATCGCTTGCTATAGAAAAGCTGTTGCCACTGCCGCACCATACCCAGGCATGCGTTATTCATAAGCGCAATTTTAACGGGAATTTTATACTCAACAGCTGTAGCAAGTTCGTAGGATGACATTTGGAATCCGCCATCACCCGTAATGCAAACTACATCCCTGTCGGGGCAAGCCAGTGCAGCTCCGATCGCAGCCGGAAAACCGTATCCCATCGTTCCGAGTCCGCCGGATGAAATCCAGGATCGCGGATGATTGTATTGGTAGTGCTGAGCCGCCCACATCTGGTGTTGACCCACATCCGTAACCACAATGGCATTTCCATTCGTGATCTCGGAAATCATCTTCACCATATGCTGCGGGTAAATTTTATCCTCTGCCTTTGGTACAACCAGCGGATGTTCTTTTTTCCAGGATTTAATGGTATTCCACCAGTCATCGACGGGTGGTTTTTTCATCTTTTTATCGAGAAGGGGAATAATGTTTTTAACATCTCCGACAATGGGGACATCGGTATGCACATTTTTTCCGATACACGAGGGGTCGATATCAATGTGAATTTTCTTTGAATTGGGCGAAAAGCCGCTGAGGCGTCCGGTTACCCTGTCATCAAACCTGGCGCCGACAGCTAAAAGCACATCACACTCAGTCATGGCCATGTTGGCATACCAGGTTCCGTGCATGCCAAGCATTCCGAGGCTCTGGCTTTTTGTTTCAGGAAATCCGCCAAGCCCCATCAATGTTGTAGTAATGGGGATGTTATGATGTTCGGCCATCGCTGTAAGCTCTTCCCAGGCTTCCCCAAGTATAATTCCCCCGCCTGCATAGATCAGCGGTTTTTTTGCATTGCTGAGAAGTTCAGCTGCCTTTGAAATCTGGGTGTGATGGCCGTGAATTACCGGCTGATAGCTTGGGATTTGAATATTTTTGGTTCCGTAATACCGGCCTTTCGTATTCAGCATGTCTTTTGGAAGATCAACGAGCACTGGTCCCGGCCTTCCGCTCGTCGCAATGTGAAAGGCTTCACGAAGAGCTGATTCAAGATCGTCAACATCACGTACAAGATAATTATGTTTTGTAATGGGACGGGTAATACCAACGATGTCAGCTTCCTGAAATGCATCGTTTCCGATTACACTGGTAGGAACCTGCCCGGTTAAGACAACAAGAGGAATTGAATCCATAGCTGCAGTTGCAATACCTGTTACGGTATTGGTTCCGCCCGGTCCTGATGTAGCTAAAACCACACCGGGCTTTCCGGTTGCACGTGCGTATCCATCGGCGGCGTGTGTTCCTGCCTGTTCGTGACGAATTAAGACATGATTGATATCAAGACAATCAAAAAGTGCATCATAAACAGGTAAAACTGCTCCGCCCGGGTACCCGAATATGGTATCCACTTTCAAATCTTTCAATGTGTGGATAAGAATTTCGGCTCCGTTACAAAACTCCGGTTCAGAGTCCCCGACTGTTTTATTTATCGATTCTAAAGGGGTAAAGCTTTCAAGCTTGGTAATCTTTTTGGCCTCGTTGGATGTTTTCATATGGTTGACGGATATACTTTTCCCGCCAGAGGTCAAAATCGAAAATCAAATGTGTGGATTTTGTCTAACCTCTGGCGGATGTGGTTATTGAATAATTAGAATTAGGTTAATAATGCCAGAAATTAGAATCGGTAGTACAATCAGCAGACTTAACGTACTAATGATTGACACCGGAGTAAGTAAAGATATAAGAATACCTGAGATAAAGGAGAGAGAGAGTACGGAAATGCTGTCAAATGTAATCTGTTCACAATTACTTTCAGTGCTGAAAGTAAGGGCCTGAACCGGATTAATATGTTTCGTTTTGGCAGACAATAAGATTCCGTTTATTAATTCTGCCGTTAACTTATATATTGAGTTTATATCAAACAAGAAAAAAATTTAAAAAAAATTTAATATACTTTCTTAGACGGTTATAGATTTTAAAAAAGCGCTTTCATATAAAATTAAATATACATATAAAATAATAATAATCAATAACTTCGATAATTTTAAGCAATGGCTCCGGATTTAAACAAATACAGTTCTGAATTAACGCAAAAACGATCACAGGTGGGTTCCCAGGCGATGCTTTATGCCGCAGGTTTGAGCGCGGATGACATGAATAAACCCCAGGTTGGCATTGCAAGTACCGGGTGGGACGGGAATCCATGTAATATGCACCTGAATAAACTTGCCGGGATTGTACAGGAGAGTGTCCGGGATTCAGATTCCGTCGGTTTTGTCTTTCATACAATCGGGGTAAGTGACGGAATTTCAATGGGAACTCAGGGTATGAAGTATTCTCTGCCATCGAGGGATATCATTGCTGATTCTATTGAAACTGTTATGAGAGCCCAATGGTATGATGCCAATATATCTGTTGTTGGGTGTGATAAAAATATGCCCGGTTCGGTAATGGCCATGGCCCGTTTAAACCGGCCATCAATTATGATTTATGGTGGTACAATCCGGCCCGGAAATTTAAACGGGCAGAAACTGGATGTGGTTTCGGCTTTTGAAGCTTACGGCCAATATCTTTCAAAAGAGATTGATGAAGGCAGGCTTGATGCAATTTTAAAACACGCCTGTCCCGGAGCAGGTGCCTGCGGCGGAATGTATACGGCAAATACGATGGCATCCGCTATCGAGACTATGGGGATGAGCATGCCTTACAGCTCCTCAATACCGGCTACCCATGCGCAGAAAACTGAAGAGTGTAAAAAGGCCGGTAAAGCCATTCGTAAATTGCTTGAACTGGATTTAAAACCAAAGGACATCATTACAAAAAGATCCATCGAAAATGCGGTTACCATGGTGATTACACTTGGCGGTTCTACAAATGCCGTAATGCACATTCTTGCAATGGCCCACGCAGCAGAGGTGCCCTTTACCATCGATGACTTTCAGGAGATCAGCGACCGCACACCTTTTATTGCCGACCTGAAACCGAGCGGGAAGTATGTGATGGAAGATCTTTATAATGCAGGTGGAGTTCCGGCCGTGCAGAAGCTTTTGATTGAGAACGGACTGCTGGATGGAAGCTGTATGACAGTCACGGGAAAAACCCTGGCTGAGAATGTTGAAGAGCTGCCCGGCCTTTTGGAAGAGCAAAAAGTTATCTATCCGCTGTCGGATCCAATAAAAAAAACCGGCCACCTTCAGATTTTGTATGGCAATCTTGCACCGGAAGGCAGTGTGGCAAAAATAACCGGAAAAGAGGGAACAAAGTTTACGGGTACGGCTAAAGTTTACAACTCCGAAGAGGAGAGCCTTGAAGGTATTCAGAATGGAGAGGTGAAGAAAGGGGATGTTGTGATCATCCGGTATGAGGGACCAAAGGGCGGGCCCGGCATGCGTGAGATGCTATCTATTACAGCTGCAATTATGGGGGCGGGCCTTGGAAATGAAGTTGCACTGATTACGGACGGAAGATTCTCAGGTGGCACACACGGGTTTGTGATTGGTCATGTAACACCGGAGGCACAAGCGGGCGGTGCTATTGCATTGATACGGAATGGAGATACAATAACTATTGACGCAGACAACAGGACCATGAATCTCCAAATATCAGATGAGGAGCTGGAGGCAAGACGGGCAGCCTGGAGTGTCCCTGAATTAAAAATAAAAAGCGGATCACTCTATAAATATGCAAAACTGGTATCAACAGCATCACTTGGTTGTGTCACAGACCTGTAGCCCGGGTTTTGATCTTTGATCTTTGGGTAGTGAACGCTCTTTCTTATCTTTCAATAGAGAGATACATTTAATTTAAAATGAGTATATGTCATGGAAAATAAATTGACAAAAATTGTTGAAGAACGAATTACCTCTTGGGAGCATCAGAGTGCTGCTAAAAATATCTCCACTCCGGCCGATAAATCATATCCTGTTATAACAATTTCAAGGGATTTTGGCGGGAGAGGGGCGGCACTGGCAAAGATAATTGGTAAAAAAATAGGTTTTAAAGTCTGGAATGATGAGCTGCCCGGAGCAATTGCTGATAGTTTGGGAAGCAATGAAGAATTTGTCAAAAGTCTTGATGAACGAAAAAGAGAGATGGTAGAAGATGCAGTTCTCGGATTTCTTAAAAATATCAATACAAATGTAAATTATATACGGTCACTTAAACGGGTAGTGAGAACAATTGAATCGCACGGGAATGCTATCATTGTTGGCAGGGGATCCAATTATATCTGTGAAAATCCGGGGTCTTTTCACGTTCGAATAACTGCTACCATGAAAGATCGTGTTGCAGGACTTTCCAAACGAGAGAATATGACTAAAAATGAAGCACTCTCTCTCATAAAAGAAAAAGATGATGAACGGGTTGAATTTGTGAAATTTAACTTTAATAAAAATGTGACAGATTCCTCTGACTACGATATGGTATTAAATTCAGGAACTTTTTCACTGAATGATATGGTGTCATTAATTATCGAAGGGTATGGGAAAAAGACGGGACGCAAACTTAAAGTTTTGAATTAATAAATCTCTCATACCGGCTATTGCCGGCCAATCAATTGTATTGAAAGCATTATCGTCCTAAAATCCGTAAAAGTTTGTCAGACTGCTGTCGAATCCTTGAAGTCCGCTCAATCCGCGATCAAAACCTCTTCAATCATCTTCTCTTCTTCTTCGCTTAACCGGATATTCTCCTGGATTCCAGCCGCATCTTCAATATGCTTTACCTTGCTCGCACCGATCAGAACAGATGTGATTTGCGGTTTGCGAAGAGCCCATGTCAGTGCAAGCTGGGCCATCGTTTGTCCGCGGCTTTCAGCAATTTGATTCAGTTGTTTTACCTTGTTGATCTTCTCTTTAGTTACACTATCCTTGTCCAGAAACCCGGTCTCTTTGGCTGCGCGGGAATCCTCAGGAATTCCGCCAAGGTACTTATTGGTCAGAATTCCCTGTTCAAGCGGTGAGAAAACAATGCAGCCGATGCCTTCCTCTTCAAGGGTATCAAGCAGGCCGTCTTCCTCAATCCACCGGTCGAACATGCTGTAGCGGGGCTGATGGATCAGGCAGGGGGTGCCGAGATCGTTCAAAATAGCTGCGGCTTTCCGGGTCTGTTCCGAATTATAAGATGATATTCCTGCATAGAGAGCTCTGCCGCTTCTTACAATGTAATCGAGGGCGCCCATGGTTTCTTCGAGGGGTGTATCCGGATCGGGCCGGTGGCTGTAAAAAATATCCACATAGTCAAGATTCATTCGTTTCAAACTCTGATCCAGGCTTGAGACCAGGTATTTGCGGGAACCCCATTCTCCATACGGGCCCGGCCACATTTGGTATCCGGCTTTACTTGAGATAATCAATTCATCCCGGTAGCTTTTCAAATCCCGGCTCAATATAGTACCGAAAGTCTCTTCTGCTGAACCGGGTGGTGGCCCGTAATTGTTGGCAAGGTCAAAATGGGTAATACCCAGATCAAATGCACGATGGATCATGGTGCGTGCATCTTCAAGAGTGTCAACTCCTCCGAAATTGTGCCACAGGCCAAGTGAAACAACAGGAAGCTTAATTCCGCTTCTTCCGCAGCGGCTGTATTGCATTTGTTCGTATTGATTGTGATCGGCTTTGTAAATCATAGAGATGATTTTTTATAAAGATGTTGATTAATTTTTCAGGTTTTGAAATATCTGCAATAGTTGGAATGATTCAAATTTTTGATCTTCGTATTTAAGATGATGGCATTATTATGGATCCAGTAATTTTTAACCGCAATGAGCGCAGAGGGACGCGAAGATTTCACTTTTTACTTGTTGGGCTTGCAATATGTTTCGAATCTCTTATTTTCCTCAATTAATGTTTACAATATTAACGAAATCGAACTGACGTGGCTGTAGAAAAGAAAAAAGACAAGGATGAGATACCCGGGTCGGAAGGCAAGGGTACACTTTTTGATAAGTTTTTAAATTTCATTGAAAAAGCGGGGAATAAATTACCCGACCCCGCAATGTTATTTTTTATTTTAATGGCTATTGTGTGGGTTTTTTCAGCTATTCTATCGCCAATAGATTTTGGGGAAGTACACCCACGCACCGGTGAAGCACTGAATGTCCAGAATATGCTGACCGGAGATAATCTGGCGTCATTTCTGGCCAATATGATTGAAACTTTTGTCCTTTTTGCGCCACTGGGCATTGTTCTGGTGGCGATGCTTGGTGTGGGTGTTGCTGAACACTCCGGCTGGATTGATGCCGGGCTAAAGAAGCTGCTTGGTTTTACTCCAAAATCGTTGCTAACCCCAATGCTCATCTTAATTGCAATTGTTAGCCACACGGCAGCAGATGCCGGCTATGTACTGGTGATTCCCTTGGGGGGCGTCATTTTCTACGCTGCGGGAAGACATCCGCTGGCGGGCATTGCTGCTGCGTTTGCAGGGGTAAGCGGAGGATTTTCCGCGAATTTCATTCCCTCGGCTATTGATCCGCTTCTGATGAGTTTTACGCTCGAAGCAGCCAGAATCCTGGATCCGGATATTGCATTGAATCCGCTGAATAATTACTATTTCACTGCTATTTCAAGCATTTTGATTGTATCTGTTGGGTGGTATATCACCGATAAAATCGTGGAACCGCGCTTAGAGGGAACTGAAGTTGACGGTGACGAAGATGAAATGCCACAGATGGAAGAGGTGACAGATAAGGAGAGCCGTGCGTTTTGGCTTGGATTCACAGCAATGATTCTCGGGCTGGCTGGCCTATTTATCTGGGCCTGGCCGGAAGGTTCATCCCTTCGTGATCCTGAATGGGATAATCCCGAAGTAAGTTCACTCTTTTCATTCAATGCCCCGCTGATGCAGGCGATTGTACCGCTTATTTTTATCCTGCTGTTAATTCCCGGTGTGGTTTACGGTTATGCCTCAGGCAAATACAATTCTTCAAAAGATATGATCAACAATATGAGCAAATCGATGGAGAGCATGGGATATTATGTGGTTATGGCTTTCTTCTGTGCACTTTTTATTGATGCATTTGCAAAATCAAACATCGGCCTTCTGATTGCACTGAAAGGAGCAAATTTTTTACAATCCCTTGCACTGCCCGGCCAGATTACAATTGTCGGCATTGTATTTTTAAGCGCATTTGTTAATATCCTGGTAGGATCAGCATCCGCGAAATGGGCATTGATAGCACCTATTTTTGTTCCGATGCTCATGCAGCTGGGGATCTCTCCCGACCTCACCCAGGCAGCCTATCGTGTAGGTGATTCGGTTTCAAATATCATCACACCGCTGCTTCCATATTTTCCATTAGTAGTGGTGTTCTCTAAACGATATGTGAAAAGTACAGGTATTGGTACATTAATATCGATGATGCTTCCATATGCCATTATTTTCCTGATTGTCTGGACAATCTTCCTTCTGGCATACTGGGCTATCGGAATTCCGCTTAGTTTTGAAGCAAATTATGTGTACCCGGCACCGTGAGACAGGGAGAAGGAAAAACGCAAAAGGCAATAAGATGGGGCTAAAGCCCCCGTTAGTGAAATGCCCGCGTTAACCTTTGGCTGAAGCCAACGGTAATGGCGGCTTTAAATAACATGGTGCGTCAACATTTTGGTCGAAGTTAACTTCGACCAAAATGTTACATGTTAACTAAAAACGTCAACCGTATTCAGGCATCAACATACTGCCGACTGCCTGCTGCCTGGATTTCATCTGCACGGGAAACGCATCGCTTAACTACTTCTTGCTTCGGATTTTCATCTCCTGAATTACGCTGTCCAGAGAAATGTCTTTTTCAATCAGCAATACCAGTAAATGGTAAATCACATCGGCAGACTCGTAAATTGTCTCCTCTGGTTTTTTATTTTTGGAAGCGATAATTAATTCCACGGCTTCTTCGCCAAACTTTTGTGCAATTTTATCAATTCCCTTTTTAAAAAGACGTGTTGAGTAAGATCCTTTCGGCATCTCTTCCTTACGTGATTTCAGTAATCTTTCAAGATCGTAGAGAAAAAGTAAGTCTTGTTTATCCATCCGGATGTTGGTTCAATTTAGTTAGTTTGTTTTAGTGAAAGTGTTTTTAAGACGAAAAAGATGGTTTTTACTTTTCAGTTTCTTTATTTATCTGGCGGACATCAATTCCTGAATTTCGCATCCGGTTTTTGAGATCGCTGATTTCAATTTCACGGAAATGAAAAATACTGGCAGCAAGTACTGCATCCGATTTACCAATTGTAATGGCATCAATGCAGTGATCCGCAGTGCCGGCCCCGCCACTGGCGATAACGGGAATAGTAACACGTTCATTTACTTTTTGCAACAGTTCATTATCAAAGCCGGCTTTTGTGCCATCCTTATCCATGCTGGTTAACAGTATTTCTCCGGCCCCGAGATTTTGTACCTTTTCAGCCCATTCAAGGGCATCAATTCCCGTATCTTCAGAACCACCTTTGATATATACATTCCAGCTTTTGCCATGCCGTTTGGCATCAATTGCTGCAACGATGGCCTGAGAGCCGAACCGGTCGGAAGCTTTTTTTATCAATGACGGATCTTTGACGATCGCACTGTTCAGGGAAACTTTATCAGCCCCTGCCTTCAGAATAGCTTCAATTTCATCGATGGTTCTGATTCCGCCTCCAACAGTGAACGGAATGTTAATTTCGCGGGATATTTTTTTAACAAGTGAAACCAGTGTTTTTCGCTTCTCTTTTGTAGCTGTGATATCCAGGAACACAAGTTCATCCGCACCTTCTTCGGTATAGCGGCGTGCCAGTTCAACAGGATCTCCCGCATCCCGTAAACCCAAAAAGTTTACGCCCTTGACAGTTCTGCCATCTTTAATATCCAAACAGGGAATAATTCGTTTTGTGAGCATGAGATTATGCGGACAAATAAGTAGAATTTGTTTTAAAGAATTTAAAAATACACAATTATAATGAAAGGATTCAGCGTATAATCAAGAAGCCTTGAGGCTGGAAATTTTAAATTGAAGCACTGGCCGGTATTTCAATTTTGCTCTCTTTTCTGTGCAGTTTTTCATCAAGCATAGCCGTATGATAAACAAATGTGGCAACAATAACTGCCGTTCGCTGTAAATCCTGCTCAACGAGGCGCTCGTAGAAATCCTGGTTAGAGTGGTGTGTCATTGTTCCATTGTAACTGTAGTCAAGAACAGCCAGTGGTTCTTCTTCCTGAAGAAATATCTGAACTCTCGTAAAATTTTTAAAAAAGATTCATCTTGATGGTTCGGTTGAAGTTTTCTTTACAGGCTGATTTAACCTGGCAACGCCCATATAGAAGTAACCGGCTATTTTGGGTAATTTTTTTTCATAAAATTCTTTCACGTTTACATCGGGAAAATGAGCATTGATGATATGGCCCATATCGCGATTCAGATGGCAGCCGTCTGCAATTTTTTTCTGGAGGGGTGTCAGCCTGTGTTGCCATTTCTGAATATGGCTCTCTTCACTAAGTCCGTGTTCCATAAAATAAAAAGATCCGTCTGGCTTAAGAACTCTGCGTATCTCTTTTATACCTTCATCTATATTGGTGACACTGCAAAGGGTGAACGTACTTACCACACAGTCGTAGAGGTTATCATCGAAGGGTAAATTTTCGCAGTCGGCTATGCGATGATCTACAGTTATATCTGATTTTTTAATTTTCTTTTTTGCAAGAGGAGTGTTTCCGGGATTTACATCAATGGCAGTAATTCTATCAATCTCTTCCGGATACAGCGGCAGATTGTGACCGGTACCAAATCCAATTTCCAAAACATCACCGTAAACTTCAGAAAGCAGGTCGGCGCGATACTCATCGATAGTTTTATTTTTCAAAGACCATTCGAAAATCCATGGTAATATTTTATTGGAATATATACCCATATAAATTTTTTCTGCTTATCCGGATTCTGAAAATTTAAATCTGAACGTTTATAACATGATATTTTGCAAATCTTCAGATTTTACCGGTTTTGATATGAAATCAGCTACTTTATCATTCCAGGTAACCTTATAAAGTTCACCGTTATTCTGTTCAATTTTGGAGCTGATGATGTAAATATCAATTTCTGATTTTAATTTTTTTCTCAAAGATTCAAATTCATTCAAAAACTCCCATCCATTCATCCGGGGCATATCAATATCCAGTAATATCAGTTCCGGCAGCTTTTCACCATCCTCATACATATCCCTAAGGTTGTTCAGTGCTTCTTCTCCGTTTTCAAAGATGATTATGTCGTTACTCAGATCGTGTTTATCAATGATTTTCTTGACACCATATGCATAAATTTTGTCATCATCGATAATGCAAACGCATTTTACTCTGCTCATGTAAGTGTTAATTTAAATGTTGTTCCTTTGTTGACTTCGCTATCCACTACTATATTTCCTCCCATTGATTCAACCTGGTTCTTCGTAATGAACAGGCCTATCCCTTTTGCATTTTCATTGCCGTGGAAGGTATTGTACATCCCATACAATTTATCACCGTGTTTTTCGAGATCGATTCCGGTGCCGTTGTCGGAAATTTTGAAAATAACGTGATCTCCATCATTAAAAGCGTCAATCTGAATGACCGGTTGCCGTTCCGGATGCCTGTATTTAATTGCATTAGACAGAAGATTTAATAAAATGCTCTCAAGATAAGCAGGATTATAATCGATCGTTAAATCATCCGGGATATTTTCTTTAATTTTCACATTATGGGCGATAATTTCCGTGGTCAGAATTTCTTTAATCTTATAAAGATATTCCTTCAGATTCAGTTCTTTTAGATTTTTGTCGACTTTGGTCTGGGCAGCTACAATTTCATTCAGATCCTGTATTGTTTCAGTGAGCCTTTCAGAAGCTGTTTTCAAATGGCCAAGCAACTCTTCCTTATCCCCATCAGACTCCTCTTCATCGTAAAGTGAAAGCAACATTGAAATATTTCCGGCATGATTGCGCAGGTTATGCGACACGATATGGGCAAAATTCAGCAATCGTTTATTCTGATCGCCGGCAATTCCAATTGTTTCACTCAGTTCAATCTCTTTCTTCTTTCTTTGTGTGATATCTGTTACGACGATTAACACTGCCGGTTTATCGGATCCATGTTGTTGAAACGGCACCTTGATAGCCTGATGCCACTCTTTCTCTCCATTTTTGTTAATCAAAAGCCCTTCATTGATAAAATGCGGCTCACCGGTTTCAATAACTTTTCGTGTCGATTTAATATACTTGTCGGATTGTTTCTTACTAACACCTAAATTCTTATCTGTTTTTCCGATCAGCCTTTCAGATGTTGTATCATGATAGTCAGCTGCTGCTTTGTTTGCCAGGAGTATCCGGCCATTGATATCTTTCACAAACACCTGATTAGGCATAGTGTCGAGTACAGCCTGGAACTGTTTTTTTAACTGTAAATTGGCATTGACTATCTCTTTTTCTTCGGTCACATCTGCAAGGTATCCGTGCCAAATCACACTGTTATCTTGTAACTTTTCCGGCCGGGCCCTTCCTCTGAGCCATCGGTTACCCTTGTCAGGCAAGTTTACCCGGTAATCAAGTTCCCACTTGTTAAGAGTTTGAAACGATTGATTAATGCTTGAAATCACTTTTTCAAGATCTTCGGGATGAATTCGTTCAATGGCTTTTGATGCATCATTTTTAACTTCTTCAGGGTCTACTTCATAAATATCCCTGATGCCATCGCTTGCAAATGGAAAACATGAGCTGCCGTCAGGAAATTGCTGAAACTGATAAATTGTTCCGGGGACTTGCTTCGAGAGTTTTTTCAGTGTGTCGTCACTTTCCTTCAGTTTCTCTTCTGCCTGTTTTCGTTCGGTAATATCTACAACCGTTCCCAAAACTCCGGTAATTTCACCATCACTGTTTCGAACCGGCCCATAAAAACTTTGCGCCCAGCCGGTTTTTCCGGTCTCCTGAATTTCAAAATTATAATCTCCGGTTTTTACAAATTTACCCTTCAGCGCTTTTTTGTATAAAAGATCCAGTTTTTCTTTCTCTACATGCGGAAATAATTCGGTAACTGATTTCCCAAGAACCTGGCATGCCTTGTAGCCACTTATTTTTTCCATGGATGGATTCCAGTGAATGTACTTTAGTTCTTTATCACAGACATAGATTCCATCCGAAGTATTTGAAATTATCTGGTTGAAGAAGTGATGAGTCTCCTGCAACTCCTGTTCTGCTTTTTTCCGGTCTGTAATATCACGCAGTGTTCCTTCAGTACCGTAAATCTCATTATCATCATTCAGGAGTAAACGTGAATTTGCAGATGCATATACAAGTCTGCCGGTTTTTGTTCTCAGGCGAATTTCAAAATCAGATACCGAACCATGATTTTTTAGTTTCTCAACCAATTGGTTTTTGTCTTCATGGTTTTTATAGAAAAGTGCAACGCTTTTGCCGATAATTTCAGATCTTTTATATCCAGAATAGTGTTCAATCGAAGGGGTTATTTCAGTTATAATGCCTTCCTTGTCGGTCCTGTAAAATACATCCTGAATATTCTCAAATATACTTCTGTATTTTTGTTCACTCTCTTCTAATTTAAGTTCCGCATTTCTTTGATTGGTTATATCCCTTGCAATGCCGAACGTGCCAATGATGTTTCCGTAATCATCATAGAGCGGAAGCTTTGTAGTTGACGACCATTTAACGGTATTATGTTGATCATTCAGTACTTCTTTTTCAATTTTGGCTAAAATCGGTTTACCGGTTTCAATTATTTTCTGCTCATCCTCAAAGGCATCTCGTGCATGTTCATCACCAAAAAAATCAAAGTCAGTTTTACCTGTCGCCTCTTTCGGATTTTCCAAACCGAATTTTAACGCACATGCCTTATTGATTCTGATAAACCGGCTTTCCGTATCTTTAAAAAAGATATTATCCGGAAGGATATCCATCAGTTTGGCAAGTAGAAACTGGTCGTCAATGGTAATACTGTTTTTCAGAACACTCATATATTCTTTACTGCATGAGTTTAATTTAAATCTGGATATCGCATATAAAGGTTATCGGATAATAAATCCAAATATTAAAAAGAAATTGAGATATTAAGATTTATTATTATAAAATGAGTATGCAAATGGAAAAAGTATCATGTCAAAGGGATGAAATTTTCAGGACCTCCTTTCATTTGGTTAAATTAAAACCAATTCTGAAGAAATGTTATTTTCGTTTGTCTTTCACGTAAATTGCTTTTGATTGTCCTTCACCAACAGAGCGCTCTTCCATTTCAAAAAGGCTCATCGCTTTAATTAACTCTCCCAGCTTTTTGTATCCATAATTTCTGGGATCAAATTCGGGGGACTGTTTAGCAATGTAGCTGCCAACCGGAGCCAGGTGAGCCCAGCCGCTTTCATCAGAAGCTGTTTCAATCGCTTTACGAACCAGATTGACCAGTTTTGTATCCTGTTTTAAAGAAATACCCAATTTCCTTTTTCTGGTGTCACGGTCTTCTTCTTCATCCTGCAGTACCTCAGTAAAGATAAACTTATCACAGGCGGCGACCATGGGTTCGGGGGTTTTGCGTTCTCCGAAACCATAGACTGCGAGCCCTGCCTCCCGGATACGTGCTGCCAGTTTGGTGAAATCACTGTCACTCGAAACCAGGCAGAAACCGTCAAATCGTTTCGTATAGAGCAGATCCATTGCATCGATAATAAGCGCACTGTCTGTTGCATTTTTACCACGGGTATAGCCAAATTGCTGAATAGGCTGAATGGAATGATGCAGCAGCACTTCTTTCCAGCTGCGCAGCTGTGGCTGAGTCCAGTCACCGTATATTCGCTTCACATTTGCCGTTCCGTATTTGGCAATTTCAGCAAGCAGCCCTTCAATTACGGAAGGCTGTGCATTGTCAGCGTCTATAAGAACAGCTAATTTACTGGTTGAATTGGTTTCCATCGGCACGTGGTTTTCAGGAATTATCAGATTCAGCTATAATGTAAAGATAGCTTTTAATTAACGATTAATCATCTGTCAGATTCATAGGTAAAAAAATTGCATTTCTTTTAAAATAGATTGAAACATTTGAGTGTCTGAACAGTATGATATGTAACATTTACTGCTTCTTAATATCCTGTTTTATAAAGCCTTTTGTGTGCTTTAAAATTATTTTATTATAAATAGTATCAAGAACAACTGAGTAATTGATTTATGGAGAAAAGCTATCAATTGATTTTTTTATTAACTGTACTGCTGTTCGGTAATTTTTCCGGTGTAAAGTCACAGCCGCTTATAGAAGTTGCATATCCTGAACTGAATATTTCCCAGCCGATTGATTTTCAATTTGTTAATGGTGTGGATGACACTGTGTTTGTTGCTGAACGGGCCGGGCGTATACTGAAACTAAAAAATGATATCGAAACTAATTCTACAATTGAGGTGCTTGATATCAGCTCTAAAATAAGCACAAGCGGCGAGGGTGGATTAATTGGTTTCACATTTCATCCGGATATTGATAATAATCCCTACCTGTTTGTTCACTATACATCTCCGGAGCCGTTCCGTTCAGTATTTTCAAGATTTACGCTTGATAACAGCAATGTAGCTGATGAATCTTCAGAATTTATTTTGTTTGAAATCGTGCAGCCTTTTAGCAATCACAATGCAGGCCAGATTAGATTTGGCCCGGACGGTTATCTCTACATTGCAACGGGTGATGGAGGCAGCGGAGGTGATCCGCTTGAAAATGGCCAGGATCGCACAACTCTTCTTGGGAATATTCTTCGTATTGATGTTAACAACACAGATCCCGGTCTAAATTATGCTATACCGGCAGATAATCCTTTTGTGGATAATTCAGATGGATGGCGGGAAGAGATTTTTGCCTGGGGATTTCGCAATCCGTTCCGGTTTAGTTTTGATGCAGATACCGGAGAACTCTGGGTGGGTGATGTAGGCCAAAGCCGCAGAGAAGAGGTAAATATTGTGGAAGCCGGAAAGAATTATGGATGGAATACGATGGAAGGCTCACTCTGTTTTGATCCTGTCTCAGGTTGTGATCAAACCGGGCTTGAACTGCCCGTTTTTGAATACGGTTTAGATGGAAGCCAATCCATTACGGGCGGGTTCGTCTACCGCGGAAATGAAGTAACCGAACTTTCAGGCCGTTACGTTTATGCCGATTTTTCCGGCGGTAATATCTGGTCGTTTGCTTACGATGGTGAAACTGCTTTCGACAATCAGTTAATTGATAACCTTGGTGGAAACCGGATCGTCTGTTTTGGGGAAGATCAAAACAGAGAATTGTATATTTGCTCATTTGACGGGAATATATACAGAATTAACCCAACTGTGACCAGTTCCCTGGAAGAGGATGATTTTTTGCCTTCCAAAATCAGGCTGAACCAGAACTATCCCAATCCGTTTAATCCAACAACTGTGATCTCATTTTCTCTTCCGGAAAGTTCTGAAGTTTCACTTACAGTTTATAATGTGGTAGGGCAGAAAGTTGTGGATCTGGTTAACCGGCGAATGAGTGCGGGTGAACACACTGCAAATTTTGATGCTTCAAATCTTTCAAGTGGTGTCTATATTTATGTATTAAAAACCAATTCTGTGACACTTACACGGTCGATGGCTCTGATGAAATAGAGATCCGGATCACCTCTATCCATAAATTGGAAAGCGCAAGAAAGCAGATCTGCGTAATTTTCAAAGTGTTATTCAGGATGTTGCGTTTCATAGGGATTTATTCAATCTTCAGTAAAAAATCGTCGTATGAAACCAACGAAAATTGCTGTTGTCCAGAATTCTCCGGTCCTGTTTGAGTTACCGGCCACTCTTGATAAAATTGAAAAACTCGCCGGGAAAGCATCAGAGTCCAATCCCGATATCATTCTTTTTCCGGAAGCATTTATCCCTGCCTACCCGAGAGGTATTTCATTCGGGACTGTAGTCGGTGACAGGTCTGCCGAAGGGAGGGAAACATGGCTCAGGTATTGGAATAATACGGTTAAAGTTCCCGGGCCGGCTACAGAAAGATTGGGTCAGATAGCGAAACATGCCGGAACGATGCTTGTGATCGGGGTCGTGGAGAAGGGAAATTCCGGTACTCTTTACTGTACACTTCTATATTTTAACAGTGATGGCACTTTACTGGGTAAACACCGCAAATTGAAACCTACAGCCGCCGAACGTGTAATCTGGGGCGAAGGTGATGGTACGGATCTGCAGGTTCATGATACGGGTTTCGGAAAGATGGGCGGATTGATTTGCTGGGAAAACTATATGCCGCTTGCCAGGACGGCACTTTACAGGCAGGGAGTAGAGATATACCTGGCGCCGACGGCTGACCATCGTGAAAGCTGGCAACATACCATGAGACACATCGCCTGCGAAGGGCGATGTTTTGTGATCGGCTGCAATCAGATATTGAAAAAAACCGATTATCCGGATCTGCCCGGAGAAGATCTGTCCGGCTATGGAGAGATCATCAGCAGGGGAGGGAGTGTTATTGTGGATCCGTTTGGAGAGATCATCGAAGGGCCTTTATGGGATACCAGCGGAATCCTTACCGCTGAGCTTAATCCGGAACTGATTGGCAAAGCAAAAATGGATTTCGATGCTGTGGGTCATTACGCAAGAGATGATGTTTTTGATTTCAGATTTGCCCCGCCAGCCTTGCGCTGAATTTATAAACACATCATCAAATCATCGGGCTGGCCGGGCAGTCCTCCTTTGCAAAAGTATCTGTTAAGCCCGACCGGCCCGAATAGTTTTGATATCTTAGTGAATATTTTTCCGATAGGGCCGGCGGGGCGGGAGGGTTAATTCCCTTTGGGTACAAACGATTGTATGCCGGTAATTTCGCGGCCGAGGATGAGCCCGTGGATGTCGTAGGTGCCTTCGTAAGTGTTGACGGATTCCAGATTCATCACGTGATGGATTACCCTGTATTCTCCGGAGACACCATTTCCACCATGCATATCCCGGGATACACGTGCTATGTTCAATGCTTTGTTTACGTTATTCCGTTTGGCAAGTGAAACCATTGCGTGATGATCACGTTCCTGGTCTTTTAATTGCCCAAGCCGCAAGGCGAGCATCTGCATGGATGTGATGTCGGTAAGCATGTCAGCCAGTTTGGTTTGAGGAAGCTGATTGGCAGCAATCGGTTTTCCAAACTGCTTGCGGTCGAGTACGTATTGTCTCGCTCTTTGATAGCAAAATTCTGCAGCACCCACAACTCCCCAGGCAATGCCGTAACGCGCACTGTTCAGACACATAAACGGGCCTTTCAATCCGCGAATCTCTGGAAACACATTCTCATCCGGAACAAAGACATCCTCAAACACAAGCTCTCCGGTTGACGATGCCCGAAGACTCATCTTATGCTTGGTCGCCGGCGCAGAGAATCCGTCCATCCCTTTTTCAACCAAAAAACCTCGAATCACAGGATCATCCGATTTTGATTCTTTTGCTTTTGCCCAAACAACAGCCACATCGGCGATCGGTGAATTCGTAATCCACATCTTGGCGCCATTCAGGATCCAGCCGCCATCTGTTTTGACGGCGGTTGATTCCATCGACCCCGGATCGGAACCGTGGTTCGGCTCGGTCAGCCCGAAACAGCCGATGATCTCACCGGAAGCCAGCTTTGGCAGAAACCGCTCTTTCTGCTCTTCTGTGCCGAATATCGAAATCGGGTACATCACCAGTGACGACTGCACCGACATAAACGATCGGTATCCCGAATCCACGCGTTCCACTTCGCGGGCAATTAGTCCGTAGGCGGTCTGGCTTACACCGGATCCCCCGTACTTCGGATCGATTGCGGCCCCGAGCAGGCCGAGGTCCCCCATCTCTTTGGCAATATCCATATCAAAAACCTCATCCTGATTACCCTTCAGCGCTCGTGGTTCCAGTTTGGTTTGCGCATACTCGCGGGCCGATTCCATAATCAGGCGGTCATCTTCGGAGAGTTCGGATTCAAATAAGTAAGCGTCGTCGATGTTGAAGTTGTTTTTGGGCATTCCAAAAAGTGTTTAATGTTTAAAGTTATTGCAGGCAACTTTTTACTTTCAACCTGCAACCCGAAACCTGAATCAGTATCCAAATTCTTTCTTAAGCATCCTGCCGATGATCATTCGCTGAACCTCGGAAGTGCCTTCACCAATGGTCATCAGTTTGGAATCACGCAGAAATCTCTCGGGGTGATACTCTTTGGTATAGCCGTACCCGCCGTGGATCTGTATGGCTTCAAGGGATGCGCGGACGGATAGCTCAGAGGCGAAAAGTTTTGCTTTGGATGCTTCCATTGTATACGGTTTGCCCTGATCCTTCAGCCACGCGGCGCGGTGGACAAGCAGACGGGCGGCATCGATTTCGGTAGCCATATCCACCAGTTTATTTTCAATCGCCTGGAAATTTCCGATCGGTTTGCCAAACTGTTTTCGCTCCTGCGAATATTTGATGGATTCCTCCAAAGCCCCGCGGGCAATTCCAACTGACAGCGCACCGATACCAATTCGTCCGCCGTCTAAAACCTTCATGGTATCTACAAATCCCATTCCCTCGTCCCCGATCATATTTTCAGCAGGTATCTTTACATTTTCGAATACGACTTCAGTTGTGTCTGATGAGTTCATTCCAAGCTTGTGCATCGGCGAACCCGGTTTTACGCCTTCCATTTCACGCTCAACAACAAAAGCGGAAATTCCTTTCGTACCTTTTTCAGGGTCGGTTTTGGCCAACACTAGATAGGTGTGACCGACAGACCCCTGCGTAATGAATATTTTATTTCCGTTTATAACCCAGTGATCTCCCTCTTTTACTGCCGTTGTTTTCATACCCGAAGCATCGCTGCCGGAACCGGGCTCGGTTAGGCACCAGGCACCCAGTTTTTCTCCCTTGGCAAGAGGTGTCAAAAATTTCTGTTTCTGTTCATGTGTACCTGCCAGTGCAATGTGTCCGGAGCAAAGGGATGTATGTGAAGCTACCGTAAGTGCAAGTGATGCGTCCCACCGGCCTATCTCTTCCAGAGCCAGACAAAAACTGACCGTATCAAAACCGGCACCGCCATATTGCTCTTCATGATAAATGCCAAGCAGGCTCTGTTCAGCCAGCATCTCAATAATATTGTGCGGGAATTTTTTTGAAGCATCCCGCTCAATGACTGTGGGAGCCACATGCCGTTCGGTAAAATCACGAACAGCATCGCGAATCATCTGCTGATCTTCGGAAAGGTCAAAATTGAGTTGTTTGGATTGTTCAAGTGTGTCAACGCTCATGTATAAATTTGTTTATTTAAATTTTGAAACCGCCTACACGAAGATAACGATTTTGACGGAAAATCGTTTCCGGTTAAAAGTAAAAAAAATATAATGACACGGGTTT
>CAZFAJ010000034.1:27653-29822 GCA_964517005.1 uncultured Balneolaceae bacterium
GGCTTTGTAGATGCCGCTTCGGTTTACATGTCCCACATACTTGCCGATAATCCTGACTTCCTCGAATACATCGGGTTCAATAGTGATATCATTGTACTCTTCATTGGCGGGTTCAAGGCGAAGGCCATTGTCATCATAGAATATTTTTTTCAAGCTTGTTTCTCCGTTGTAAAGAACCGCTCCAATGTCTCCGTCTTTAATGTCGGCATCCATCAGCAGAACAAAATCACCGTCATAAATACCGGCATCTTTCATACTCATTCCGGATACCCGGAGGGCAAACATTTTGCCAATATTTGGGAAAAGAATATCCAGGGTGATGTTTCCAAGATCTGCTTCCACGGCTTCCTGCAGGTAACCCGCGGCAATCAGACCGCGAACCGGAATGCCCGGCGAACTCTTCTCTTCTATCAGATGATTCTTATCCGGATGTAAATCATATTCATCATCATCGCCTTTTATGAGGTACTCTTTTTTCAAAAGAGCTTGTATATTTTGCGTTACACTGTTGGGCGATTTGTAATCGAATTCTTCTGCAATTTCTCTGTAGGTCGGCCACACATCGTGTTCAGATTTATAGCTGACGATATAGTCGAAGAACTCTTTTTGTTTGCGGGTTAATTGTGTATTGTCCATAGTTTTTACATAGTGTAAGATATATGTGTAAGAAACAAAGAATTTTAATCACAGGCAACTAATTACAGCATTAAAGAATGATTTATAAAATTTCAGTTTTATTCGCAGTATGCACCGTTCTCTTTTCAGCGTGCAGTTCATCAGATAACCGGCGGGGAACGCCTCTCCAAAAAGGCGAAGTGATCCTGGAGGATTACCCCGTTTTTTATGATGCTATTTTAAACAGAGATTCAGATGCAATTTTTGATTTTTTAACTCATGAGGATGAGCGTGTCAAGAAAACTGCGTGGCTGTCTTTGGCTAAGACACCGGTTGAAAACAGAGCCGAATTTTTGGAGCTGGCCAAAAAGCAGGATTCTGACGAGGCTTGGTTTGCGCTCTCCTTTCATTCTTCCGAAACTGCTGATCTGAGAGAGCTGGAACAATTGTGGATGAACGGAAGCCTGCAAACAGCTCCGGTTTGCAGGTACTTTTCAGCACATGGTGATGACACTACTCTTGATAAACTTTTTCAAGATCCGCAAAAACTTTATTCCGAAAAGAACTGTGCGTTTGCAGCAGGAAAAATTTTGACCAGGGAGAAAATCCCGGAAACCGGTATGGTTAAAATTATCCGGACAGCCTTTGAATTCGATTCAGAAGATATCAGAAAAAAAATTCTCTATGGATTTTACCGCAGCAGCCTGAATTCATTTACGAGATCTTCGGGTTATTCACACTTTGCTTCAGAGGCTTGGCTTACGGCAGGTATAGGAGTTCAACCCGGAACAGACCAGTATATGGTCCGGGTATTGAGAGAGGACGGTCTTTTGTTGGCCGAATCCCGATGGCCAGCTAAAAAACTGCAAGATGAACCTCAGCTTGCCGTAGAAATGGCGCGTGTCTTTAACCGGATTGATGCCTATCATGAACGGCATTACAAGGCGATCATGAAACTTCTTACGCACAGTAATCCACATGTTGTGATTCAGCTGATAGAGGCATTAGGTACCGTTGAAAATCTCCCGGACTCTATTCTGTCTCACATAGAAAATGAGATCACTCAAAAATCAAGAAATGGTGAAATTTTTACCGCATCCCTTCACCTTCTGGCTGAAAATTCAGTAAGTCCGGAACCCTATTCTGAACGGCTGCAGAGTTTTATGGAGAATAATGTGTACCTGGCAGAGCGCGGGCTTTCCATATTCAGAAATCTCGAAAGCACTTCCCGATATCTCACAAGATTGCAGGAATTAATTGAAGAAGGAGGGATTTCGGGATTGCACGCGGTTCGGGCTTTATCCAATATGTGGACTGAGTCCGATCAAAATCCGGAGGTGAGAGACCGGGTCAGGAACACGATCTGGAATATTCTGGAAAAAAAAGAGAGAAGTATGACATATGCTACCGAACCTTTTTTAATGGATGAGTCTCTTATAAGTGACGGTGATTTTGATCGGCTGAAAAATGCTCTCAATGGATATTCTCTGCCGGAGGATATTGAAGTTTACCAGATGTTTGCGCGGGTGTTTTCTGACCGGTTTCGGGAGCAAT
>CAZFAJ010000035.1:0-3529 GCA_964517005.1 uncultured Balneolaceae bacterium
TCACGCAGGGGGCGAAGGTCGATCAGCGCCCATTCATCTTGCCGGCCAACGCTTATAAATTTTGCTGAGCTTTCCCATGCCTTTTCTTCCAGCATATCATCTCCTTTGTAGAAGCGGTTGAGGTAGCGGATATGCACGGACTGTTGTGCCAACGTATCGGCCAGCTGATGAATGTGGTTGCCGATATCGTTGAGGCCCAGCGGGCTTTGCTGACGCCCCGCATGGAAAGAGCCTATTTTTACAAATACTTTGGGTTCCGGGTTTTCATCGCGTGCGTCTACATAATTCCGGTTGAAGTTTTCTTTGAAGTACCTGATTCGCACACGGCTGCTTGCTTTGCCCTGCTCAGCCAGGCAGTAGATTTCAAGCGTGGTTTGAAATGCGTCCAGAATCTGAGGTATGTCCGGGTGGGTTGAGTCCTCAAAACTGCGAAGATACTCTTGTAGCTGCTCGTCATTTTTCAGTCGGCAATTTCGTTCAAACCCGCTGAAGATACGTTTTCGGCGGTTTAGCCAGTATAATCTGGAGGTGAGCTTACGGCGGAGTTTTTCCTGATCATCCGAGAGCGACTTACCGGCAAGATGGGCAAGTTCATCCACCAGGTAGGTGTAGGAAAAGGCGAATTCCTGATCGAGGCCCCACAACTGATATCCCAAAGAGTCGGCCGCCGAGAGAATGCCAAGATCACTTTCTCCGGTGAAAAATGGGATCGGCACCAAATCAAACAGCCATGATGAATACTCTTCATAAAACTCAGACACCGCTGGCTTTCCGGATTGGATTAGCTGCTCCAGTTTCCGGGCGGAATAGGGTCCTGTTTCGATCGCAAAGTGGCTGTATCCGTGAGGCTTCAGGTGGTTCAAAAGTGTTTGAGTGAGTTCACCAAGCCGAACACGATTGTGAAGTTCACCCAAAGCTACATAATGAGCATCTTCCAGAGCTGAGGTCAGGGCTTCGGCACCTTCAAAGCCGGAATCAAGAATATTGAAGTATGTAGTGGCCTCTTCAATATGTGATTCGCTGAGCCGGGGAATGTCCGGTTCGATAGACGAATCTGTTGACTGAAAAAGAAAAAGAGTAGTAAATAATAAAAATGAATTCATCCTGCGTACTGTTTTCGGTTTTTGTTGAAATCACGCAATAGTACTATAACAGGCAGGATTTTACTAACCAATCGTGTCCGTTTAAATTTAAATGCACTACAATTGGTCGCGATAGCGGGTTGGCGTTGTACCGGTGTGCTTTTTAAATGCTTTGTTGAATGTGGATTTGGACCTAAATCCGGCTTCTTTTGCCAGGGCCTCAATCGTTATTTGGTTCAGCTTACCCTGTTGAATCAGGCGAATTGCTTCCTCAACCCTGTACTGGTTTAAGATCTCATAAAAACTGGTCTGCATGCCTTTGTTAAGCAGTAACGATATATGGACCTCACTCACATTCAATTCCTCAGCCAGATCATTTCGAGTCAGGTTTGGATTGAGATACAGCTTTTTTTCGGCGAGAAGTTTCTTGAGTTTTTGAGTAAGGACTTCTGTTTTATCATCTTCCGGCAGAGTAAAACCACCGGAATCAGTTTTTAACAGTTTCGGAGAAATTAGAATTTTATATCCCGTATAAAGAAGAAAACCCGTATCAAACAGCCAGAAATAGTATTGGACTGAAGGATTGTAGGAGCCGGGAGCGAGAAGATCTGTGAAAAACATCACAATCCAGCGGATTAGTATGATGGCCAACCCCGCAATAACAAACCTGTAGAAAGTGTAGGCATCTGATTTTTTACTGCCCGTCCGGAAGAGTTTTTTCACTACATAATACAAACAGAACAGACTGAAGAGAATGCCCAGCCCTTCCATGGTAAAGTGTTTGCCCCGGCCGGTTAAAAATTCATGAATCGGGCCGGCAGGATTATTCAGCACGTAGAGCCAGGAGAGTATTTGCTGTGTGACATCAAAAATACCCGGAAGCAGAAAAAATTTGTACCTGCCCTTAATTTTGAAGCCGGAATCAAACGTGGACTCTGCAAAAAACAGAAACAGGGCGGGAAGAAATAGCAGTACGGGAATATTTGGAATAACAAAGCTGAGTTTGCCCTGTATCACCGGGATGATGGTGAAGTTGGCCTGATAAGCCAGGTACCCGACTATAAACAGCCCCAGGTATAAGGCAGGTTTCCGGTACCTTTTCCTGATACGGGTAAAGGAGGTGAACAGAATAATCGCATTTCCCAGGCCAATAAGAAGAAGTATCTGAAAGATGTTGAGTTCGAACATAACATTTAAAGGTACTCATTACCAGAGATAAAATGCGATATCGCAGATGAACACAATTCTATCTGCAAAGACCGGCAGGATTTGCCCTTAACCGGCTCAATGTTTCTGGTGATGCTGCAATATTTGGGTATTGTGAACGTGAAAATTACGTCGATTGGGCCGATCAGTTTGACGAATGTGTTTTTTCGAGAAAAGTGGTTGGAAAAACTTGAAAAGCTCGGTAGAAATTTGCTTCAAACAAATCATCAAACAGATGTATGATAAAACTAACAGTTTAAGTCAGGGCAGATCTGTTTTGTTAAAGTCCTCCCCCACATATAAGAGCGGTTCCTGAAGTGATAAAGCAAGTGCATACGAAAAACAATCGCCATAATTCAAGCCTGCGGAATGTCTTCCTTTGCCAAATTTACGATATGCAGTACGAGCCAGCTCTGCATGTGCCTCAGTAACAGAAACCACCTTAATACTCAACCGATGAATAAATTGATCTACTTCAATTTCACCGGGATCACCGTATCTGGATAACATAACAATTCCTGCCTCCACAACAGAAGCAGCAGATATTTTTAGCTCTTTTGCTTCTTTAAGCTTTGTTATTAGTTCGTCTGATCCCGGCTCGTCCTGGAGAATGGCAACAACTGCTGATGTATCAAGTACCATAATTTTAGCCGGGAATTCCATGTTTATCATAGCCGATCAACTCTTCATCACTTCTCTGGTCTATTCTTTGAAGGCGTGCTACTCTGTTGCGAATCCGCTCAATTTCATCATGAATTACATTTCCCGGTCTTTTACCCTTTTCCTTTTCCAATCTATCTTCAAGGGCTTTACAAATGGCTTCAGTCATGTTTTCACCAGTAACATCAGCCAATTCACGGGCTAATCGATCCACTTCAGGATTTTTTATACTTAGTGCCATAATGTGTATATTTTATATAGATTTTTATATAGTATATACTAAATTTCCTTTAATTGCAAAATTCCAGATAAAATAATATGAACAAGCTTTTACCTACTCTTAATGATATCAATTTGATATTTACTTCATCCACTTCTAAAACCGTAAAAGATCATGGGTAACTTTAGTATCTACATTTCTGCAATTGCCCGACAGTTGTTCTTTGGGTATTAAATCTCTAAATTTACACATATAATTCTACAAACAATTGTGTAAATAATATGGCCACGAATCTTGATATCGAAAATTCCCTGATTGAACGTGCAAAAAAAGTGGGAAAGCATAAAACTAAAAAGGAGAC
>CAZFAJ010000035.1:3629-6909 GCA_964517005.1 uncultured Balneolaceae bacterium
ATTCCCTGATTGAACGTGCAAAAAAAGTGGGAAAGCATAAAACTAAAAAGGAGACGGTGACCCGTGCACTTACCGAGTATATTGAGCGCCGCGAGCAAAAAAAAATAAAGGGGTTATTCGGTGAGATAGAGTATGACGAAGGATATTCATTTAAAGATTCCAGATATCGTAAATGAAGGTATTAGTTGATACTTCTGTCTGGTCAATTGCACTGCGGCACTCCGTATCTGTGACAAATGCAGACGAAATTAAGGAGCAACTGTCCGGATTAATCGATGATGTTCGGGTGGCGATGATTGGCCCGGTTCGGCAAGAGCTGCTATCCGGCGTAAAATCAAAATCACAGTTCAATCTTTTGAAAAAAAGACTGGAACCGTTCAGGGATACTCCACTCGAAAGCAGTGATTATATACTGGCTGCTGAATTTTTCAACCGATGCCGATCAAGAGGGGTTCAGGGATCACACATCGATTTTTTGATCTGTGCTGTTTCATCAAGGCGAAAATTCCCGTTATTCACTATGGATAAGGATTTCTTACTATACAAAAAGCATCTCGATTTTCCACTGTTTGGCGGTTGAATGAAGATGTCGTATTTAAATATATTTACACGCTTGAAAAAATAATTTATCTGTAATAAAAGACAGCAGTTTACCGACCTCAAACACATTGAGGGATCTATTCCGGTCTCTGCAGAACTGGATAAAAGTACCTTAAAAAACGGTTCATCCTGATCCCGGTTTTCTCAAGAACGTCCCATCATGTTCATATACTTTAATAAATCCTTCAGATTCATCAAAAAATAACGTTGTTTCGGCACATTTCAGACATATAAAGTTCAACTATTTTTACTTTCAGCCGTCAAATCATCAATGAACAGTTAGTTTTTCCATTTTTGGCATTAAGACTACCTTTAATTCAAAAACAGTATGAAAAAATTCACCTTCGTTAATAGCAGTTTCGCCGCCACTCTGTTAATCCTCAGCTTCTTTTATCTGCTGGTATAAAGTCAGCTAAATGTGTGAAACGCGTTCATGTTTCAGACAGCTCAGGAAATTTGTATCTTTCAGCCGTTAAAAAATATCGATAAAATGGCCCGAAAAAAATTTGATATTCCAACGATGTACCGGTCTCCCATTATCCGAAAAGTGAAGGAGGCTAATAAAATTACGGACCCCCGGAAAAAAGATTTCACCCCCACCCTGCTCGACTTTGATGCTGTGCGGTTCCTGATTCCCAGGCATTTCGGATTCTGCTATGGTGTAGAAAATGCCATTGATATCGCATATCGCACGGTAGAGGAAAATCCCGGCAAAAACATTTATCTGCTGAGTGAAATGATTCACAATCCCACGGTGAATGAAGATCTGCAAAATCGGGGTATAAAGTTTTTGTTTGATACAGACGGCTCTGTACAAATTCCGATTGAATCACTTAGTGAAGAAGATATTGCAATTGTACCGGCATTTGGTACTACAATTGAAATTCAGAATAAGCTTCAGAAGCAGGGTATTGACCCATATCAATATAATACCACATGCCCGTTTGTAGAAAAGGTATGGAACCGTGGAAATAAACTCGGTAAAAAAGGATATAGCTTGGTTGTTCACGGGAAATACCGGCACGAAGAGACCCGAGCCACGTTTTCGCACAGCGCAGCTCATTCGCCCGTAGTGGTTGTTCTAAATCCTGAGGAGGCACGGGTACTGGCAGATTTACTGACTGGAAAACGGCCGATTGAAGATTTTGATACCTGGTTCGGACACAAAAGCACGGAAGGATTTAACCCGCTGAAAGATCTTGAATCTTTCGGGGTAATAAATCAAACAACCATGCTTGCCACTGAAACAGAAGAGATTATGGATATCCTTAAACAGGCGGCCATCGAACGTTTCGGCGAATCAGAAGTGGAAAAACACTTTGCCGATACCTCCGATACACTCTGTTATGCCACGAATGAGAACCAGTCGGCGACTTATGCACTTGCAGATGCCAAACCCGATCTTGCAATCGTTGTTGGCGGATATAATTCCTCAAACACCATGCACCTGGCAGAAATATTGGAACATCACTGCCCAACTTTTCACATCCGGGATGCAAACGAGATACTGTCGCAGAGTAAAATCAGACATTTTAACCAATGGAATAAAGAGATGCTGACCACGGAAAACTGGCTGCCGGAAGATGGTGAACCAAAGAAAATTGCACTTACATCCGGTGCCTCCTGTCCGGACATACTTGTAGATGAAGTGTTGCTAAAGATTCTGGAATTTTACCCCCATACCACCCCGGTTGACGAAGTCATTAAACCTTTCGAATCAAAAACCGAAGCAGAAGAGCTTGACTGAAATTGCCATACGCTGGTTTATACTGTGTTACCTTACACTTGGTATTACCCTGATTACACTCGGAGTCTATCTGCTCATCAGAACAAAAGAGATAGAAAATTACCTTTTGCTGCAGGCAAAGCAACCTGATCCGCCCTTTGTATTTATTCAGGTTCTTAAATTTCTTTTTGCCTTCTCCTTTGTTTGTCTATTTTTCTCATTCTTTCCGTTCAGGTGGATTGAGTTTTTGTTCTCCGCCTGGCTATTGATCATTCTGTTTACAATCGCTCAATTTCTGGTAAGCTGGCAGGAAACGTCGAGAATTCTATTAATCCGTATTGATGAACTTTCAGGTAAAATCCGGTTTACTGCTGCCAATATGGTGTCACTCGGTATTATTATGTTTCTGCTTTATTATCAGCTTGTGGTTTGATAAGCCGTCCGTCCACCTCAGGCGTTTCCTGTCATCAGTCAGGAGACGGACGTGTTCTGAGTGTAATGCAATGAGGATCCGTCAGCTGACGGAGACGAGTGGAATGAAGTCGAAGAATCTCCCAGTTCATAGCTTGGTTTAATAAAAACTTTAGATGGGTAGCAGCCGTAATCGGGGAGATACCTCGATTCCATCCCGGTTCAAATTACATACCCTTAGTTACAATAAAGCCCGGGACTCCACTCGGTATGACAATGCGTCTTTTTTTGGAATGCGGCGGGTATCAAAACATGCTTAGAAAAAAAATATCATTACCCGCCGAATCACTGAACCTAAAAAATACATGTAACCTGTTAATTCCCAATCGAATTTTATCAAATCATGGATTGTTGTTTATCTTTAATTTTACCATCAAATCAAACAACAGATCTCAATCAAAAACGTCAACCATATTTAGGCATCAACAGACTGCTGACTAAAAAAATATGAATATAACCAAACACGGTTACAACGGATTCTAT
>CAZFAJ010000035.1:7009-20090 GCA_964517005.1 uncultured Balneolaceae bacterium
GACTGCTGACTAAAAAAATATGAATATAACCAAACACGGTTACAACGGATTCTATCTTCCAGACTACGGTATATCCCTCGATGCATCGCATGTCGATGCGCGGATCACATGCATCTCGCATGCCCACGCCGACCACATGCCCCGGAACAGAAATTGCAATGTAATAGCATCCGCCGCTACCGTAAAACTGATGAATGTTCGCGGTTTTAAAGGAGAGGCCTTATCACCAAAATTTAAACAGCCCCTGGAGATTGATAATGTGAGAATCACCCTCTACCCTGCCGGACACATTCTCGGATCTGCTATGTTCTTTATTGAAACAGATGACGGTTCACTTCTGTATACCGGTGATTACCGTGCGCCGGCCTCACCTGCAACCGAGGGATTCAGTATTCCGGAAAATATCGATTATTTCCTTACCGAAGCTACATTCGGGCTGCCTATTTACAAATGGAAAAGTCATGATGAATTGGCAGAAGAGATCAGGAGTTTTGCCATCAATTCCCTTAATGACGGATACACTCCGGTCTTTCTTGGATACAATCTCGGCAAAGCGCAGGAAATCATGTATATGCTCGCTCCTCTTGATTTACCTGTTCAGATTCACGGAGCAGGCTATAAATTATCGAAAATTTACTCAAATGAAGGCTGGGACCTTGGAAATTATTCTTCCTACGATCGCTCAAGCTGTGAAGGAAATATCCTGGTTGCGCCGTCATCTGCGCTTGCGGGCGGCTTTGCCAGCAATGTAAAAAAGAAACGTGTTGCTTACTGCTCGGGCTGGGCGGCTCTTGAATCCAGGCGTACACAGTTAAATGCCGACAGGATGATTCCCCTGTCCGATCATATCGATTTTTTTGAACTTGTCTCACTTTGCAAAAAAACAGATCCGAAAAAAGTTTATATCACACATACGCCAAATCCACAGGTATTGCAATATTTTCTGGATCAGGAAGAGGTCAAATCGGAACACTTGAATTAATGAGTGGTTTCAAATCGATATCAATCAAGTTTCAAATTTTTTTATGAATATCAATCATTTTCGTACCCTTTGTAATCTGATTCAGAAAATTGCAGAGACCCGCGGATCAAATGCAAAGATAAAACTCTGTTCAGAGTATTTTCAGAATCTTGAAAGAAGTTCCGACCTGAATCTTGCTGCAAGGTTTATAGGCGAGGGAGCCTTTGAGGAAGTGTCCGGAAAACGGGCGTCGGTCGGGAGCCGTACAAGTGCAATGGCTGCAGCCCATTTTTGCGAAATAGATTACGACCTGGTTTTTAAACCGTGCAGAATCGCTACAGGCAGCAGTTCTGAAACCATTGAAAAATTGATGGCAAACATGGAGGCTGCACGTTTTAAACGTAAACTTCAGCCTCTGACGCTGCAAGAGGTCAAAACTGTTTTTGAATCACTCTACTCGGTATCTTCAAGAGCCGAAAAACATAACATTTTAATTGACGTGTGGAAAAAAATGACACCGGTTGAAATCAAATATTTTATCCGGATGCTGGGCCAGGGTTCACTCCGAATCGGGTTTGAAAAGAGAAGTGTAGTCTCTTCAATTGCCAAAGCATTTGATAAAGACATTGAGGAGATCCGTTATGCGCATATGATTACCGGAAATATCGGTAAAACTGCGGTTCTTGCAAAAACCGGCCGGCTGGATGAGGCAATATTCCGGCTGTTTCATCCTCTCTCTTTTATGCTTGCTTCACCTGTTGAGAGCCGTTCCATTGAGAATTTTGAAGACTATGTTGCTGAAGAAAAATTTGACGGAATGCGTTGCCAGGTGCACGTGTCCGGTTCCAGGGTCCGGCTTTTTTCACGTGATCTGAATGATGTGACAACCGGTTTTCCGGATATTACCGGCTTTTTTGCAGGCAGAAATCTTCCGCCGGCCGTTTTTGACGGTGAAATCTGTGTCTATAAAGATCAAAAAATACTGCCTTTCCAGATGCTGCAAAAACGGATGGGTGTAAAAAAGCCGGGTAAAAAAATTCTGGATCTATACCCGGTTCTCTTTATTTCGTATGATTTGCTTTACGCCGATGGCAAACCCTTATTTGATATGCCCATAGAAAAACGCAGAGAGGAATTAATACGTATGGGGCGTGAATACTCCCTGCCTGTCTCATCCCAGGTTCCTGTAAAAGATCAGGATCAGATCGATAGACTTTTCGAGCGTGCACTTGCTCACGGGAACGAAGGGTTGATCCTCAAAAAAAAGGGTAGTAAATACGAATATGGCCAGCGTAAAAAAACCTGGCTGAAGGTAAAAAAACCGGGCGGTTCACTCGATACGGTAATGATGTATGCACATGCAGGAAGCGGCAAACGCGGTGGAACATACTCAGATTTTACACTTGGTATTTCGGTCAAAGACGATGAGAGATATGAAGAGGAGTATATTCCCATTGGTAAAGCCTATGGAGGTTATACCGACCGGGAACTTAAAAAGCTCAACACCCGGATTAAAGAGATTACCGTGGAGAAGTATGGTCCAACCCTTGGCTTATTACACGATATTGTTGTTGAACTTGAGTTTGATGACATTCAAATTAACAAACGGACTAAAGCAGGGTTCACACTTCGGCTGCCCAGGTTTAAAGCCATCCGATGGGACCTCTCCCCTGCTGATGCCGACACGCTGAAAGATGTTGAAAAAATGTTTGAGGAAAAACTGGCACAGGATCGCCTTCGGCAAAATGAAAACCCATCCTTTATCTATTTCGCCGAAAAGCATACCGGCTGATTACTGCCGGAATAACTATCGTCTTGTCAAGACTAAAGTGGTGGGTGAGACCTGACAGCATACCGGCGTTTTTCCGGTTTCTGTCAGCGTCGTTAACTTTAAAGGAAGGTGTCATAAGGCGATTTTCTCACAAAATCCAACACTGTCAGATCCAGTAGGTGCTTATATGTTTCGGCCGACATTTCATATTTGACTTAACACTATAATATTTGTCAATACAAGCTTACAGGTATCTGCTAAATCCATACACATATCATTGCTGTAATTTGTATTTTGCAACATTTATAATGTCTAAATGATCCACAAACCATGTCTCCAAGATTTTTACGCCTTGCTCTGTTTATTCTGATTCCCCTGGCAATCATTACCATTTCATCAAGCTATATTATGGAGTGGCTCTGGCTGAGTGAAGTAGGTTACGCTCAAATATTCTGGACCCTTCGTATTACGCAGCTGATATTAATCATCACCGGCTTTATATTTTCAGGTATCTATCTTGTTTTGAACTTTCGATATCTTGCCAAACAAATACGTTTTGCAAGTTTCGAAGGCACCCCTCTTCAAAATATAAATATCGATCTGGGCGATCCGTCACAACAAAAACGTATCCGTCAGATTTTCACATTAGCGGCACTGGTGCTGGCCTTTCTTTTTGCTTTTGGATTTTATATTCGCTGGGATGAATCACTGCGGTTTCTCTGGAATGTTCCATTTGGTACCGAAGACCCGCTCTTTAGCCGGGATATCGGATTTTATCTGTTTCAGTTGCCATTTTGGGAATTGATTCAATCGTCACTGGTTGTCATTACCTTTCTGACACTCGCAATTCTGTCGGTGGTTTATTTTTTCACAGGCCTTATAAGCCTGGATCCGGATCAGGGACTGGTCTCCAGGCCGGAGATTCTGAATCAGCTCAAATTAAATGCAGGCCTGTGGGTTTTGATGATTTCAAGCGGATTCTTTCTGGATCGCTATGGGCTCTTATTTAAGGGTGACGGACTTGTATTTGGTGCGGGTCACACCGATGTTACTATTCTTTTACCAACGATCTGGATTATGACAATTCTGACCTTTGGCCTTGCCATAGTTTTGTTTCTGAGCCGCTGGATCAAATTTGGGAGGGCCATTCCGGGAATAGCTATTCTGACAATCATTGTCGCAATATTTGGCCAGCTTATCATCCCTGCATTTGTACAGAATTTTAATGTTGACCCGAATGAACTAGAGCTCGAAACTCCGTACCTGAAGCACAATATTGATATGACACGTCTTGCATTTGGTCTGAATAATGTGGATGAGATAGAGTATGAAGCCGATGACACTCTCGGCATCGCTGATATCAGAAACAACCAGGATGCTATTGATAACATCCGTTTGTGGGATCCGAGATTGCTGATTCAAACGTACAAACAGCTTCAGGAAATCCGTTCATACTATGAATTTTATACAGTCGACAATGACCGGTATGTTGTAGATGGTCAATTAACCCAGATGATGTTATCCGCAAGAGAAATAGCCCGTGAACTCCCCAGCCAGTCAGATACCTGGGTAAACCGGCATATGCAATTTACTCATGGTTATGGATTGACCATGAGCCCAGTAACCGAAACTGATAGCCAGGGAGAACCTGTACTTGTTGTCCGTGATATACCTCCTATATATGAAAGTAATGACCTGAGCATCAACAATCCCGCTATTTATTACGGAGAAAGCAGCTCCGGGTATTATATCGTAAATACAGGTATCGAAGAGCTCCATTATCCTGCAGGTGATGAAAATGTATACACAAGCTATTCCGGCAAGGGAGGAATTCAGTTCAGTAACTGGTTTAGAAAACTTCTCTTTGCATGGGAACTGGGTGATATAAATATCTTACTGACTCAGTACATCACCGATGAAAGCAGGCTTCAGATCTGGCGCAGTGTCCAGGAGAGAATCCGGAAAATAACACCGTTTTTACAACTTGATAATGATCCCTATCTGGTAAAAAGCAATGGACAACTTTATTGGATTCAGGATGCTTATACCACCTCTGCGCATTTTCCTTACTCTCAAAAGTTCAGGGGTGTAAATTACATTCGCAATTCGGTAAAAATTGTCGTTGATGCGTATGACGGAACCGTTGATTATTATATCGTTGATGAAGAAGATCCTGTCCTGAAAGTTTATGATGATATTTTCCCGGAGGTATTCAAATCCCTTGAACAATTGCCTGAAGGACTTCAAAATCATTTCAGATATCCGCAAGATCTGTTTGAAATACAGCTTGAGATATATAATCGTTATCATATGACCCGCCCACAGGTATTTTACAACCAGGAAGATTTATGGACACGGCCCAATGAGAAGTATGGCGGGCAGCGAATCCTGATGGAACCGTACTACGTGCTGGCAAGATTACCGGGAGAAGAAAAACTCGAATTTATGCTTATTAGTCCGCTTACACCGGAAAACAGGGACAACATGATCTCCTGGATGACTGCCAAAAGTGATCCTGAAGATTACGGCAGGCTCATCGTTTACAAACTACCTAAAGACCGCCTGATTTACGGCCCTGCACAGATAGAAGCCCGAATTGACCAGGATCCTGATATTTCACGTCAGATTGCTCTATGGGATCAGCGCGGCTCGAGGGTAATCCGGGGGAATTTAATGGTCATTCCCATTGAAAATTCATTTTTATACGTTGAACCTGTGTTCCTTCTTGCCGAGGGTGTTGATATCCCGCAATTGCAGCGTGTAATTGTTGCAATTGGCGATAATATTGCAATGCAGCCAACGATAGAAGCTGCTATGTTTGAACTTTTCGGCGACGAGGCGGGCTTTCTGGCTCCGGGTGTGATGCCACAGGCTGCTTCTGTTGAGGAAATGCCGTCTGAACAGTTGCTTTCGGGCCAGGTACGGTCCGAAGAACTCAACAAAATCCGGTCGCTGTGGCAGGATTTGCGGTCAGCACTCGAAAACGGGGAATGGGAACGTTACGGGGAGATACTGAAAGAGATGGACGATATAATTAGCCAGTAAAAAGGAGAATTATGGCACTTTGAACGTTTTGATTCCGATTATCCCTGCAGAATTTACTTGTTCTTTATTTTCTGAGAGTGCCAGGATTGTTTCATACGTCTTATATCGGTTAAGAATTTCATTAACGTACTGAACGGTTTCAATACCTCTTGCAAAACCATATCTGGCATTTTGATAATACTTCCGCTGCATCAATTTCAGAAGTGCGCTTGACAAATTTTCCCATTCATTCGGATTCTTATTCTGGTCAATTACAAGCCGCCTGGCATCGGCTACATGACCCATCCCCGAATTATAGGTTGCAAGTGCGAATGCCCACTGATTCAGGCTGTCAAGATATGAGTAATGCTGAAGATGTTCTTTGATGATACGTGCGCCTTCCCGGATATTCATTTCCGGAACATATAAATCCTGATACTCTACTTCCGAAAATTCCGGCATAATTTGCATCAGGCCCACAGCTCCGGCCCAGCTTTTGCTGTTAGGATTAAATTTTGATTCCTGCGATGCAATAGCAGCAAGCATCAGCCAGTCGAGATTCATAGAATCTGCAACCGCCCTGATCAAATCATCATATGGAGAGATGACACCAACATTTTGATACTGCCAGTCGGGATTGTAATATTCTGCAAGATGAGGGCCTTCCTGGAAATACTTTTTTTTCAAAACATTCAGAAATGTGGAACGCTTTGGATTATTCCTGTCATTTGAAAAACGAAAATGTTTATATAAAAACTGGTTCAAATGAGATTCAAGATCGGGGGCATTCTTCCTGATTGCCCACGCAATGGTATCTGACTCTGATATTTTAGGCCCCTCTACCATTCCATCCATATACCTTATAGCAGCATTAAACATATTATTATCTGATACCGTGGCCAGCAACTGATCATTCGCTACCTGAAATAGTGTAGATTCGGTATCCATCTCATCCGGAATGATATTCAGTTTTATATCAAATCCTTCGGAAATCAACTCCATGAGCCGTTCATAATAGGAGCTGTTTCTTCGGACCGAAATCGGTATACCACTGCCGGAAAGCTGAGACAACGTCTGTGGTTTTACTTCAATTTCATCAGAATAGACAATAACCTGATCAACCAGATTATAAGGGCGTGTGAAAGCCGCGTATTCTTTTCTTTGATTTGTTATTGTGTAATTTGCGGCAATGATATCGCCGTCTCCCTTATTCAGAAGATCGAACGGGTTTTCGTCTGCTCCTATAATTACAACCTCAAGTGCAAGATCATGCTCCCGCGCAAACTCTCTCACCAGCTCATACTCAAAGCCAACCTCAATACCCTGGTGCAGGAAATAGGTGTTTGAGCTATACTGAGTGATCATTCTCAAAACCCCGTTATTTTTAATTTCAGCATAATCTCTCTTAACAGGATCCACGACAGTAACAGAATGGCTAATATCCTTACTCTCCGACTCTATATTATCCGATCCTGAACATCCCAAAAAAAATAATGTTCCGATAATTAAAAACGCAATACTCTTTTCAGATCTCCGTATGTATCTTTGAGTACTCATTGATTGCTATATTTGTTAATACGTAAATAACCCCGATACCGTTACATCTGCTAACTTCATCTATACTAACAATTAATCCAACTCCTTTCGTTTAGAAAAGTATAATATGTTATTTAAAAGTTACTTGCCTTTAAGAAAACTGTTATTGTTAGCTTTAATTGTAGTGTCACCCGAAATTGTCTTTCCACAAGTTACTGGATTTATTGTAGATGAACAAAATAATAATCCTGTAATCGGCGCTACTCTCTTCTTTCCAGCCCTTGAATCGGGTACTGTAACCGACAAAGAGGGGCGGTTCGAGTTTAAACTGAAATCAGTTAAAATCCCTCTCGAAATACGAATTACAGCTGTGGGGTATAGAGCAAAAACCCTTTTTCTGAAGAATCCTGAAAAGGAATTACATATTAAACTTGAACCCGTGATAATACAGGGTAAAGAGTTATTTATTGAAGCTGACCGCTTATCGGGAAGTGAAACGGATTCACGGCCTATTGCTGTGAGCAGAATATCATCAGAAGACATCCAAAACTCTGTTCAGGCATCAGCACCTGAACTTTTGAGAGCCCGGCCCGGGGTTTTTATCCAGCAGACATCCGTTGGCCAGGGTTCTGTCTACGTTAGAGGACGAGCCGGAAGGGATGTTCTATACATTTATAATGGATTCCGATTAAATCCCGGATTTGTAAGATCCGGACAAAATCAGTATTTCGGAAGTATTGATCCATTTTCCACATCCGAAATTGATGTATATCGCGGCCCCGTTTCCGTATACTACGGCAGTGATGCGCTTTCAGGTGGAGTTCATGTAAAACCAATTATTAAATCTTATGCCGGAGAAACTCAAACCGGCGGGCAATTATTAACACGTGGAAATTTTGGCGGCACCGGCGAAAAAACATTTAACGGACAAATATTTCAGCGTTCTCAAAATTATTCTCTGTTTCTGAATGGCACGTTCAGAGATTTTAATAAATATAAAATGCCTGGTGCTTCTGACGACAACAGGCTTTTTCCTCTCGATAATAATCTGAATAACGCAGATTACAAGTTTCTGTCCATCCAGGGGGCAGGACGATTCAGGCTCAGTCCGACTAAAAACCTGACTTGGGTTAGTTTTCACAGCAGACTGCCGGAAGCCCCGAGATTCGACCGGATGATTCTCGGTTTTGATATCGAGTCTGAAACACCACCCGACCGCCCAAGAGACGGATTCTTCTCAAATACCGCTCCTTTAGTTTTATCTGCTCACAGTCTATCTCTGCAGATGAGTTCCAATAACAGATTTATTTCAAATGCAGTAATAAAAGCCGGCTTTCATCACCTGAAAGACGACCGGCTCTCCATACCATTTGCTGAAAATGATGCCCCGGTTTTTTCTGCGAATCCTGAGATAAGGAAGAGTTCTTTTTCACTTTCGGATGAAAAAGAAACTGATAATAACAGAAGTAATCAGTGGCTGCTGTCTTCAGATTTTAAATCCATTATTGCGGATGAAGTTATTCTGAATTGGGGTGCGGATTTTAATTTTGACAGAATCTCAAGCAGGACAGCTGTAAATGGCACTGAAAGCGGACTGCCCCGGTTTCCTGACGGATCCGAAATTCTTTCAGGCGGACTTTTTACCCATCTCAATTTTTCGTTAAGCGAACGCATCACTTTGGAAACCGGCCTGAGATTTTCATGGAACAGAGTGGATGTGCCATTCGAAGGGATTGATACTGCAAGAGGATTTGACCCGCTTGCACAGAATTTTACAAAGTTTACCGGATCTGCCGGAATGCGATATAATCTTAACTCATTTTGGGATCTGACCGGTAATATATCAACCGGTTTCAGAGCACCGAATGTTGCAGATCTTTCAGAGCTTGGAATACGCAGATCTAATCAGTTTCAAACTGCCAATCCCGATTTGAATCCGGAGGAAACCCTGAATATTGACTTTGGGGCGCATCTTAATCGTGATAATGTCTCTCTCAGTACCCATGTTTTCTGGCTTCATTATTTTAAAAAAATTGACCGTATTACTACGGGAAATATTGTAAACCGGTCTGGAGAAGTTATTTCACAGGGTGATGAAATTACTGGTGATTCCGAACAGTTTATTGAGGTTCAGTCAGCGAATGTTGGTACGATGGATGTGCTTGGAGTTGAACTGGATAGTAACATTCGACTGAATCGCAATCTGAAAAGCGGATTTACATTCACGTACACCTGGGGCGAAACCGATCAGATTGAGGGGGGACGGGTGCCCGTTGACAGAATTCCGCCTGCAAATGGAATGCTCTTTATTGATTACAACGGGCTGGAAAACTTTACATTTCGGCCGCAAATCCGATACGCCTTCGCACACAGACGCATTTCACCGGATGAAATTGCAGATAACCGTGTATCTGAGAACGGTACCGATGGTTTTACGAATTTGCAGCTTGTATCCGCCTGGCAGGGGGTTCAAAATGTGGATATCCGGCTGATTGCGGATAACCTGTTAAACAGGCAATACAGGGAACATGCAAGCTCACTTGACGGGCTGGCCAGAAATGTGACACTCTCACTGAAGTATAGCTTTTGATTTCGTAAAACTATAATTACTTAAAAAACCGCTTCCGGCCTTTATCCCAAAAAAACAGCTTTGAAAATTTAAATTCACACGAAACAACCTTATCTTTTATATGAAAGTTAAATATAAACAATCAACTAAAAGGTCTCTAAGAACCACTTAAGCCCCGATGAGCTACATCATTTTTGCTTTAAAAGAGAGAAAGCTTCTTTCCTTTGGATTATCACTCACTTTTTTTTCGAGCTTTGGTCAGACGTTTTTGATTTCTCTTTTTGTTCCTTATTTCCTGACCTCATTTGAGCTTAGCAATGCTACATTCGGATCACTTTACTCATTAGCCACTCTTTCAAGTGCTGTAGCATTGCCATGGCTGGGGCAGTGGATTGACCGTATTCCACTTCGGTGGTACAGCATCTCAGTTGCCACCGGCCTGATGCTTGCAAGTGTAATGATGTCTGTATCCTGGAATATGATAACACTGTTTATCGCACTCCTTCTGCTTAGATTGGCCGGACAGGGCCTTAGCGGGCACACAGCTCAAACAACTATGGCGCGTTTTTATGATACCGAACGAGGCAAAGCACTCAGCATCTCAAGTCTTGGATACCCTATCGGTGAAGCGGTTCTGCCAATTCTGATAGCCGGTATTCTTACAGTGATTCATTGGAGAACCGCATGGGGCCTTACAGCGATTATCATCGGCGGACTTTTAATTCCCACTCTCTACTATCTTGCAGGCAAAAGAATCCCGGAAGCCGTTCAAGAGGATGAAAGTTCAGCCTTGCAAAACTCTTCTTTCGAAAACTACAAAGAGATCGTAAGTGATCATCGGTTTTTTTATTTCCTTCCTGCCGTTTTAACTCCGCCTTTTTGGATTACCGGCCTTTTTCTCTACCAGATCGCAGTAGCAGATGATTTGGGATGGTCTGCCACTTTGATTGCCTCCGCTTTCATCGCTTTTGCGGTTTCAAGAATTGTTTTTTCTCTCTTTGCCGGACCGCTCGTGGACCGGTTCACAGCCAAAAAATTATTCCCCTATTATCTCTTCCCGATGATTATCGGCCTGATTACAGCAATCAGCTCATCAGCAAACTGGACAGCTTTCTCCTATATGTTGTTTTTCGGTATCACAATGGGGGCCGGCGGAACTATAAAATCTGCCCTCTGGGCCGAAGTTTACGGCACTCAAATGATTGGCACCGTTCGCAGTCTTTTCTCCTCGCTGATGGTATTGAGCACAGCCCTGAGCCCCTTTCTTATTGGCTGGCTTCTGGATTACAATATCAATATGAATTACATTTTTTTCGCAGCCATTATCGCATCACTGCTTGCCGTAATACTGGCATTTCGTGTTTTTTCTGATGACGAGTAGTCAAAATACAACCCGGAATGATATAATTTTATTTTAAGTTGATATTTGGTAAAGGATAAAGCATTAAATTGCATTGAAATACCAATCTATTTACAACTAATATTATTATGAAAGCAGCACAAATCACAAAAGTCGGAAATGATTTTGAACTCATTGACCTGCCTGTACCCGAACCCGAAGACGATAAAATTCTTATAAAGGTAGAAGCCTGCGGAATCTGCCACAGCGATGCCTTTGTAAAAGAGGGTCTTTTTCCCGGAATTGAATATCCCCGTGTTCCGGGTCATGAAGTTGTCGGTATTGTTGAAGAGATCGGTAAAAATGTATCCGAATGGGAAAAAGGCCAGAGGGTTGGCGTGGGATGGCATGGCGGACACTGCTTTACCTGCGATGCATGCCGGAAAGGTGATTTTATCAATTGTTCAAATGGCAAAATTTGTGGTATCAGTTACAACGGAGGTTATGCGGAATACATGACTGCCCCAAAAGAGGCTATTGCAGCCATTCCGGAAGAACTCTCTTCCGAAGAAGCCGCTCCGCTGCTCTGTGCAGGAATTACTACATTTAATGCCCTCAGAAATTCAGGAGCTAAACCGGGTGATCTTGTCGCAGTTCAGGGTATCGGCGGGCTGGGGCATCTTGCCATTCAGTACGCTGTAAAAATGGGATTCCGGACGGTTGCAATATCCGGCAGCAATGACAAAGAAGATCTGGCAAGAGAACTTGGCGCTCACATCTTTATTAATGCAGGGAAGCATGATCCGGCTGACCAGCTGCAGCAACTGGGCGGGGCGCGCGTAATTCTTGCAACGGCACCAAATAGCGAAGCAATCAGTGCTCTTACCGGCGGACTTGGCCTGGAAGGAAATCTCCTGATCGTAGCTGCTTCAGGCGAAGCTGTGGAAGTTTCACCACTTTCATTAATAATGGGCAGAAAGAAAGTATCCGGCTGGCCAAGTGGCACAGCGAAAGATTCGGAAGATACGCTTCAATTCAGCGCACTTACCGGCGCCAAAACAATGATCGAAACATACCCGCTGGAACAGGTAAACGAGGCCTATGATCACATGATAAACAATAAAGCGCGCTTCAGAACAGTTTTGACAATGGGCAAACATGATTAATAATCCACGCTATGAAAATTATACTGATTCTAATACTCACTTTAATATTCTCAACTGATATGAATGACCCTCAAAATGAAAAAAAATATGAGGAAGCAACATTTGGTGCCGGCTGTTTTTGGTGTACAGAAGCCATTTATGAACAGATAAACGGCATTGTTGACGTAGAAGCTGGTTTCTCGGGAGGCGACGTAAAAAACCCTTCTTACCGTGAGGTTGTTTCCGGGAAGACAGGCCATGCCGAGGTTGCGCGAATCAAATATGATCCTGATGTGATCTCATACGGGGAACTGCTTGAGGTCTTCTGGCATACTCACAATCCCACTACCCTGAACCGACAAGGAGCAGATATCGGAACACAGTACCGTTCCGCCATCTTTTATCACAATGAGGAACAGAAACAAATTGCCGAAAAATCACTCGAAAAAACGGACAATTCTGACTTATGGGATGATCCTATTGTTACGGAGATCTCGCCTCTGGAAAACTATTACACAGCTGAAAACTATCATCAAAATTACTACGAAAATAACCCGAATGCGGGATACTGCCAGGTAGTAATTGCTCCGAAGATCAAAAAATTCAAGCAGGATTTTTCACACTTATTGAAAGAAGCCTCGTAAAGCCGGTTTACTCTGAACCGGTATTTTTCGCTGCCCGGGCTAAAAACTTCAGGCGACCTTGTTGGATAGCTTTACTGTTCAGAATCAAAATC
>CAZFAJ010000035.1:20190-29501 GCA_964517005.1 uncultured Balneolaceae bacterium
GGGATTGACTGAACATCACAACTGACTACTGACCACTGACAAAAACGACTTTCTATTTTACGAGACAATCCAAATGACTACTTTTTTAAGTTATTCAGAGTCAGGAATTATGAGTCTTTTAACAGGTCTTGCAAATTGATATTTTTAGGGAAAATTGTAAATAATTTTATGTTATTATTGGGTGAGTACATTATATCCTAACTCTAAAAGAAAATAATATGACCGGACCAACTTTAAAATCAATACATTTTTCAGCCATAATTTTATCCCTCTTAATGATGGTTTTTGTAAGTGAAATCGACGCCCAGGATCGCGGAAATCAACAGGCGAGAACCAGCCCGAATGCCTCTGTGAGCCAGACAATTGGTACAACTGTAGTGGAGATCACATATGGCCGACCCTCCGTAAATGAACGTCAAATTTTTGGATCACTTGTTCCTCTCGGACAGGTATGGAGAACAGGAGCTAATGAAGCTACATCCATTTCGTTTTCAGATGATGTAAAATTAGAAGGCAATTCCTTAGAAGCGGGTACCTACTCTTTGTATACTGAACCGGGAGAAGATGAGTGGACTATTATCATCAATAGTAATATAAACTGGGGAACAAGATATGATGAATCAGCTGATGTGTTAAGGTTTTCTGTCAGTCCGGAGAAAGCCTCGTTTGTGGAGCAAATGATGATCTATTTTGAAGATGTCACCTCATCCACAGCTAACCTTGTGATCCACTGGGATGTGGTAAAAGTTCCTATCGAAATTCAGGTGGATTAAACCGGATTTTACTGATCGTAAAAATTAAATAAACCCTGCTACAGGCATCAAATCATATCTTATCAATATGTCAGGTAAAATTGAATTCGAATATCTCTATGATTGTACTTAAGCTTGAAAACTCCTGGTTAGCTCTGATCTTATTAGCCGTACTTTTTATCCATGGATGTTCGGACCCGGAAATTACCACAGACTTTTTACCCGATACTCATGCGAACGATGTACGTCAGCATATAGAATATCTTGCCTCGGATAATATGAAAGGCCGGCTTGCCGGAACTCCCCAGGAAGCTCGTTCGGCCGCTTACATCGCAGATCATTTTGATAAGTTTGGATTAACTCCGGCATCTGAAGATGGGAGATTTTACCAGTTTTTTACGCTCGAAGGGCCGATGGTACAGGCGATGCAAATCGAAGACCACACATCCCGCAACGTAATAGCGTATGTGCGCGGAACAGAAATCCCGCAGCGCTGGATAATCGTTGGTGCACACTACGACGGACAGGGTGAGGGAGGATTTATTTCGATGGATGGAGACAATGATAAAAAGATTCACAACAGTGCCGATGATAATGCATCGGGTACGGCAGGCCTTCTGGAGCTTGCACACTATTTTTCAAAAAATCCGGTTCAGAAGAGTATTCTCTTTATCGCTTTTTCCGGTGAAGAGTTAGGTCTGCTGGGTTCACGGTATTTTGTTGAAAATCCTGTTATCGATATGAATTCAGTTAATGCTATGATAAACCTGGATATGATCGGAAGGCTTCAGAACAATACACTTACAATTATGGGAACCGGTTCATCTGATATGTGGCAAGGCTTGATCGAAGAAGCTCAAAGCAGTGATTCCCTGAAGATTCAAACCGTTGACTCGGGAACCGGTGCCAGTGACCACGCTCCGTTTTATGAATCGGAAATTCCTGTACTGCACTATTTTACCGGCACGCACGAAAATTATCACCGCTCTTCTGATACCGCTGATAAAATCAATCTCAAAGGCACTGTTCTGGTAATCGACCATGTAGCGGCGCTGGTTAGAAATCTCTCCGCAATCGATTCCGAAAGTATATCATTCACTGAAACAGAGCGTGTTGAGCGGCCGGTAATGCGTTCTGATGGCGTAAGGCTGGGTGTAGTTCCCGATTATTCATGGTCTGGCAATGGCATGAAAATAACGGGCGTACAAGCTGAAACTCCTGCTAAAAAAGCCGGACTCGAAGCAGGCGATGTAATTATCAAAATTGCCGGCGAAGATGTGAATGATATCTATGAATATATGCAGCAGTTGAATAAATTTAAACCCGGCAACCAAACCACTGTTGAAGTACTCCGGAAAGGAAAAGAGATTCAGTTCACCGTTACCTTTTGATTCGATTTATTAAAAACCCTTTAAAAATTTCCATGTATTCACATCTGCCAATTCATTTTTATCCTTATATCCGATATTTATTTTCACTTACCCTGGTACTCTCTGTAATTTCGTGTTCAGACACATCTGAGCTACCCGACTTGCCGGAAGGTGCACAGGCTGTCTCTTTTCTCGGCGATACCCTCGCAAAGCCGGAAATTCACCCGGATCAGCTGCAAGAGTTTGACCGTGAATTTAAAGAAGCTACCGAAAAGTACCGGATTGATCCCGAAGATCCGGAATCGATCATCTGGCTGGGGCGCCGAAGTGCCTATCTTGCCGAATATCGCGATGCGGTACGTATTTTTACGGAAGGGATTTACAAGCATCCGGAAAATCCTGCGATGTACCGCCATCGGGGCCATCGTTACATCACGCTGCGCATGCCGGATCGCGCAATCGAAGATCTCACAACTGCAGCGGAACTGATTCGGAATAGAGATGATATCATTGAGCAAGACGGGTTACCCAACCCGATGAACATGCCGCGAACAACTCTCCATTTTAACATCTGGTATCACCTGGGGCTTGCCCATTATGTCAGGGGAGAATTCAAACAGGCGTCTGAAGCCTACGAAAAATGCCTGAATGTATCCGATAATGATGATATGCTCGTGGCTGCGGTCTATTGGTACTACATGGCATTACGCCGGACAGGCCTGGATGGAAAAGCGGGTGAGATACTGGAGTTAATCAGCCCGGAAATGGAAATTCTGGAAAACAGCTCATACCATGAGTTACTCATGGTCTTCAAAGGCATATTCACCCCCGATCAATTGCTCGGTACTTCCGGGGATGCTCTGCAAAACTCAACATTCGGCTACGGAGTAGGCAATTGGCACTATATCAACGGACGTCAAAACCGCGCCTTCAGCATTTGGCGAAATGTGATTCAAACGGGAAACTGGCCGGCTTTTGGTTATATCGCTTCTGAAGCTGAACTGGCAGGATTTTAGTCACTGGTGATTCAAACGCTGATCAATTTTCACAACCACTAATTATCAATCGTATATACAGCTTTCAGCGTCATTTGATACATAGTAGTTTTTATAATTTTCCGCTTCAGAATCCATGCAACCTTCCAGGTTTAAAAGGCGAACAGACCTGATATCAATCGGGTGGCTTTCACTTTGAAGTGCAATGTAACCGCTGTTTAATATCTTGCCATCCTGCTTTACTTCGGGAACATAGCCGCTAACCACTCCCCCGCCAATTTGAGGTTTGGAATATTCCAGTACCACTTCATCATCCAGGATATGCTGAATCAATGAATCACCGTAAACATGTAATTCGGCCGTAACCCACTGATCTCCGTGATAGGTTCCGGAAGACGAACTGATGCAGTGCTCTTCAATCAGCTTCCCATCCATCACCACATGAGTACCGGGCGTACAGAGATTGGCATTCGTCCTCTCATTTTCACCATCTCCACCCAATAACTGGTATTCAAGTGAAATGGGAAAATCCTGATCAACTCCCATACTTGCAGCTGACTGCGAATGAAACATGATACCGTTGTTTCTGAACGCCCACTCTTCACCATCAGGCGGTTGCTCGTCCACAAACCGGTATTCTACTTTCAATTTGTAATAAGAATAAGGCCTTTCATAAAAGATGTGTCCGAAGCGATTTTCAAACAGGTCATACTGGTCGTATCTCACTTTCATCAATCCATCTTCAATCCGGAACGTATTGGCATAGTTATCATTCAATTCATAACCGCGAATTTTCAGATCCCAGCCGTCAAGATTCTGGCCGTTGAAGAGGTTGATCCATTCTTTTTCAATAGTAACGGAAGCAGCAGATTCACTTTTTTTACACGCTGACAAAAGTAACATTCCTGAAACCAGGATCAGTGAATTCAGGAAGTTGGTGCTTTTAAAGCGGTAAATTATCATGCTTTCTCTTTGGCACTGAATCAACCTTGTTCTGGCAAAGTTCAAATGCTTTAATCAGTTTACTACGGGTTTCCCTGGGAAGTATCACATCATCAATAAAACCTCTCGAAGCAGCTCGATAGGGATGTGCAAATTCTTTGCTATAGCTTTCCTCAAGCTCTTTTTGTTTTGCTTCGGGATCATCTGCTTTCTGAATCTCTCTTCTGAAGATAATTTCAACAGCGCCCTTGGTTCCCATCACCGCTATTTCTGCAGTAGGCCATGCCACATTGTAATCAGCGCGAATGTGTTTGGAGTTCATCACGTCGTAGGCTCCGCCATACGCTTTTCGGGTAATTACAGTCATTTTAGGAACGGTGGCCTCGCAAAATGCATAGAGCAGTTTAGCTCCGTGTTTAATAATTCCGCCCCACTCCTGGTCCGTACCAGGCAGGAATCCAGGAACATCTTCAAAGACAACAAGCGGAATATTAAATGCATCACAAAAACGTACAAACCGAGCACCCTTGATCGATGAATCAATATCCAGAACTCCGGCAAGAGATAACGGCTGATTCGCTACAATACCTACTGTTCGGCCATCAAGTCTTGCAAAGCCAACCACAATGTTATCCGCATAGTGCTCATGAACTTCATAAAAAGAATCCTTATCCATCACCCCTTCAATCACTTCAGTCATGTCATAGGGCTTATTTGGATTTAACGGAACGATATCATCCAAACGGGCCTCTTTTGCAGAATCCGGTTTAGCCGGTTTCTGTGCAGGTACTTTTTCCTCACAATTTTGTGGGATGTAGGTCACCAGTGTCCGGATATCCTGAAGACAAAGCGCATCATTTTCTGACGCAAAATGTGCCACACCCGATTTTGTTCCGTGGGCAAGTGCTCCGCCAAGATCTTCGCTTGAAACCTCTTCATGGGTTACCGTTTTTACTACGTTTGGCCCGGTAACAAACATATAACTGGTTCCTTTCACCATGTAGACAAAATCGGTAAGTGCGGGACTATACACAGCTCCGCCGGCACAAGGGCCCATAACTGCCGATATCTGCGGAACCACGCCGGATGCCATTGAGTTTCTCCAGAAAACCTCAGCATAACCACCGAGAGAGGAAACACCTTCCTGAATTCTTGCTCCCCCGGAATCATTCAATCCGATTACCGGAACTCCGTTTTTCATCGCAAGATCCATGATTTTACAGATTTTCTCAGCGTGAGTTTCACTCAGAGAACCGCCAAATACCGTAAAGTCCTGACTAAAAACATAGACCGGCCTCCCATGAATTTTTCCATAGCCGGTAACAACGCCATCTCCTAAAAATTTTTGCTTATCGAGCCCGAAATTACTGCTCCGGTGAGTTACAAAGGCGTCGATTTCTTCAAAAGAGTTTTTATCCAGCAGTAAATCAATACGTTCACGGGCAGTTAGTTTCCCCTTATCGTGTTGTTTTTCTATTCTGTTTTTGCCGCCGCCTTCTTTTGATTTTATTCTTAATTCTTTTAAATAATCAACCTTATTATTTTCAGCCATTTCCTGTAGTTTGTGATGATTTATATTCTCTGAAAAATGAATGCAGGCTATCAGTAAAATCAACCGCTTCATCGCTGTACATATCAATCATATGCTTTGAAAATACATCTTTTTCAAGATATCTGGAAGCATTTTTCCAACTCTCAAATTCTGAAATTTCAAGAATAGCCGTTTTATATGCTTTTTCTGAATCATTAAAAATTTCCCTGACAAACCGTTTTTTTTCTGACGATAACCATCTAAGTAAATGATCCGAATTGCTTTCGTCCTCATCCGAATTGTAGAGTTTTGCCAGATCTAATATCTGCACTTTCTTTGCATCCTCTTTTTCTTCCTCTTCAGCATCTTCAGATGATGTCTCAGCTTTTTTTTCATGAATTTTAGTTATGTCAATCTCATTCGAAAAATCTTCGATTTCAAGAAATTTCTTCCACATCGGAGCGTCTTCATCCGGTTCTTCCTCTTCCTGATCCGCCTCTGCCAGCTTTTCATTCAAATCATAATCCGGGTCATTCTCAAACCTTTCCTCCGGAATTTCTGTCATATCATGCTCTTCCATTACAAATATTGAGTTGAGAGACTCTTCATCAGCAGGCGGCTCTTCCTCTTCCTCAGTTTCTTTCTCTTCAATGGCTGTTTCATCAAGAACGAACAGTTTATGAAGTGGTTTTTCATCATCTGTTTCCGGATCATTTTCCTGAGCTGTCAGATCCTGATTCTTCTCTGAAGAGGGTTCCGGTTCCTCTTTTGTCATATCAGCTGAATGATCCGGCTCATTATCTTCTTCCTCCTCTTTATGAAGAAACTCACCGTAAAGAAAATCATTATCTGTTTCATCATTCTCCTCTTTGGACGAATCTTGAGATATTGATTCACCTGGCGGAGGTGCCGAATCATCTCTGTCATCATCCTTATACTCATCGCCTTTCCCCGTTAACTCTTCATCTGTCATCTCTTCGTCCTCAGGCCCATAATAGCTTCTGCGTTTATGGAACGTACTCAAAATTGCATCATCCTTGCCTTTTTTATCGGCTTTTTTGTCAAAAAATTTACTCTCTTTTTTTTCAGGGACATCCATCCCCATCTCACTATCAAAAGAGCCGATTTCCGGACCTCCCGGATAGAGCTGTTTTTTAGGGCTGCCGGAAGCAGGCCTGTCTGTTCCTTTTTCAGGACCGCTCAGTTTTTTATCACTATCATCAGTAAAAAACGAATTTTGAGAATCCTCATATCCTTCCAAATCCAGGAGATCAGTCGCTGAGAGAACTTCAATCATCTCGGTTTTGCTGACCTGAGAATTTAATAAATCGAATTTACGAGCAATTCTGTTTCTTCCCTTATCTTCAAAAAACAGTCTCAGAAGATTGGTATCCACACTGTTTCCAAGTAATTCAAAAAGAGGACTCAGCAGCTGAGTCCAATTTAAAGGGTGATACTTTTCAACCAGTTTCTCGTCAACTTTATCAATAATATTTTCACATTGCTCGTATGTGAGAGCCTGCAGATTGCGGCGTTTCATATAACGCAGAACTGCGGAACTTAAATGCTTATAAACGGTGACTGCCCTGATTCTTTTTTCGATTGTTTTCAGATCAAGAGCCTTATCCGGGCCAAAAATTGCTTCAGGGATATTATGACGGGGCTGAATTAATATTTCAACTGTATCGGCTACCGCTGTTTCAAATACACTTTGGGCATAAATTTTGGGCATGCGGGATTCCGCAAGAATAGCATCAATAAATTTCTCCCAGGCATCGAGTACAGTTTGGTTGTTCATATTGGCCCATTCCGTGTAGGGAGGAACAACAGAATCATCAAGATTTCTCATCATTTCAACTTCAATACGCTCCACAATAAATTCGGGGATTTCAAGATCCCTCAATTCATCAGGCGTAAAAAAATCCTTCCGTTCGGGTAATTTATTTACCAGCTGCTGGGTGATATGCCTTACTATTCGCTCCATGCTCAGATGATCCGGTTTATTTTTGACGGCTATTTATTATAAAATACATAAAATGCACAATCTGTATAATAGTTACTTGTAACGGTTCTCATTGATAATTATTTACATTCTGTTTGATATTTTCAATAATTGCAATTTTATAAAGACGCTTTTATTTCAACATCGTCTGAAGTAACTTTCAGACATGCCACATTTAGAGGTTAAAAATCTGAAAAAACGATTTGCAGGTAATGTAGTTTTTAAAGACTTAAATGTAAACACCGAATCTTCCGTACTTGGAATTGGCGGAGAAAATGGATCTGGTAAAACTACTCTTCTAAAATGTCTGTGCGGTTTACTTAAACCAACTTCCGGTACCGTTCGATGGAATATTAACGGCAAGTCTGTAAATAGAAAAGAGATCATCAGTAACGTTGGATTTATCGCTCCCTCTGTTCAGCTTTACGGAAATTTAACCTGTTTTGAAAACATTACGTTTTTAAGTGACCTGCGGAATCTGAGTTGTGATACCAGTGAAATAATGAAACTGCTGGAAAAATTTCAGATGCATCTGTTTGCTGATCATGCTTATGGTGATTTGTCAACCGGCCAGCAACAGCGGGTAAAGCTTGTTGCAGCAACGTTTCACAACCCTTCAGTATTGATTCTTGACGAACCCGGAGCTAATCTCGATTCAAAAGGAAAGGAACTTGTGAAAAACCTGGTAAGCGAATACAAAAATGATGATAAGATGGTGATTATCGCCTCTAATCAAACAGGAGAACTTGATTTATCAGATGAAATCATCTGGCTTTGATTTTTCGCTAAACTCTGTTAAAGTGCGAAAAATACTTTTTCAGTTTTTTAAATGTTGACTATATATATAGAAATTAAAAGGAGGGGTCAAAATGGAAAAAAGAATTATTGCAAATCTACTGTTTTTTCTGATGCTTGTACCATATTTGTCAGCACAGCAGAGATCTTTTGTGGAATTGGCCGGATATCATAAAGTCCCCTCTGTTCCCACACCTGCAATGGGTTCTGCTGAAGTGATTTTGGACAATGACTCACTCTATGTAAGCGGAGATTTTTCAGACCTTCGCGCGCCTTATCACTCCGCTTTTATCCACTTTGGCAAGCCGGGTGAAACAGGAAACCGCATTTTCCGGCTGGATGTGAATATGGATGAAGATCATCAAAGCGGCACGTTTTCTAAAAGTGACAACCGTTTTAAATTGACAGATGCGTTAAAACATCATCTTAAAAACGGTCATCTCTATATCAACATCTCTTCCCACAGGTATCAAACCGGGGAAATCAGGGGACAGATCCCGGCTATGAAAAACGATAGGTAAAAAGCAGCATAGCTGCATACGATGATGAGCAGGTGCTACAGACTAAATATCTTTCACATTGGGTAAATGAAATGACGACTGTATCCGGGACAACTCCCGATTTGAAAGAATGCATTTGTAAAAGAGAAGCCGTACCACGGGGATGTCTCGGCTCCGTCTCCACAGAAAAGCACTGTTGAGACTGCGCTACCGGTGACAGATTGCAAACAATAGATATTTTAAGAGTTTCGAACTCCCCTCTGGAGAGGGGACAGAATCACAAAACAGCGCGAAGCGTTAGTTTTGGGGTTCAGGGGTGTGTTTGATGAGGGCGTGAAGTAGGAAACCAGATCTGATTCAGTTCAACGCAATGGGACACACCCCTCGTTAAACTCATCCGGCTTTGCCGGTTCGTTTGAACTTT
>CAZFAJ010000036.1:0-2798 GCA_964517005.1 uncultured Balneolaceae bacterium
CTACGGATATGGCACACCTCCGGTGCTCTCATGATCCGAGGAATTTGGTATAATCAGGTTTTAATATCCATAGGGACAGAAATGCCATCCTCAGGCGGGTTGGAATGGAAGGCAGAATAAGAAGATTATCCAGTTAGTAAAATAATGGATGTAGCACTAAGAGCGTTGTTTAAAGAGTTTTAAGGTTCATTTTTAAGATTTTGCGGAAATTGAGTTAGCAATCATAACTCTGTAAAAAGCGCTTCCAATTTTTGTAAGTTGTGGTTATTATGTTTGTACAGGAAATAATGAGAGAACATAATTTTAGTACGTGCAATCTGAAACGCACGATTTTGGTTTTTTTAAGTGAATCAAAAAGATGGAGGATTTATGAGTAGCCACACAGGTGAAGCGACAATTCAACGTCCGGTTGAGGAAAAATTTGATGATCATCTCGGTCTTCAGGACATTGATTATATTGAAATGTATGTAGGCAATGCCGGGCAGGCCTGTCATTATTTTCAGACTATCTTTGGGTTTGATCTGAAGGCATACAGCGGACTTGAAACGGGTGTCAGAGACCGCTCATCCTACTACCTTGAACAGGGGAATATCAGGCTTGTTCTTACCGCTCCCCTGAAAAGTGATACGAAAATCAGCCGGCATCTCTTGAAGCACGGAGATGGTGTAAAAGATATAGCGATGCATGTTGAAGATGTGGATCGTGCCTACCATGAAACCGTAAAAAGAGGGGCTCAATCCATAACAAAGCCTTATGATCTGAAAGATGATCATGGTGTTTTACGGGTGGCATCGATTGCTACATACGGTGATACTATCCACACATTCATCGACCGTCGTGAATACAACGGACTTTTTAAGCCGGGATTCGAGAAAAGAGAGTCTGTGTTGAATGATCTTGAACCGGCGGGCGTGCAGTTTGTAGACCACTGTGTGGGAAATGTGGAGCTTGGCAAAATGAATCAGTGGGTTTCATTTTACAGGGATATTATGGGGTTTACACAATACATTCATTTCGATGACAAAGATATTTCAACTGAGTACTCCGCACTGATGAGCAAGGTAATGGCCGGCGGGCGCGGTATGATTAAATTTCCGATTAACGAACCGGCTGATGGAAAAAGAAAATCGCAGATTGAGGAGTATCTGGATTATTATGGAGGGCCCGGTGTTCAGCATGTTGCACTGCTGTCAGGTGATATTATTGCAACTGTAGAGTTGCTGAAAAAGCGCGGCCTTGATTTTCTGTACGTGCCCACTACCTACTATGAGCAACTGGAAGAGCGGGTCGGGAAAATTGATGAACCGATAGATAAACTGTCAAAGCTGGGAATTCTTGTTGACAGGGATGATGAAGGATATCTGCTTCAAATTTTTACCAAACCGGTGGTAGACAGGCCCACGCTCTTTTTTGAGATTATCCAGAGGAAAGGGGCCAGGGGCTTTGGAAAGGGTAATTTTAAGGCACTGTTTGAATCCATTGAGCGGGAACAGGAATTGAGAGGAAATCTTTAGGAAATTAAGAATTGAGAATTGAAAATTGAAAATTTTAAATTCGCGGAGACTTGCAGTTTGGTTGCTGTCATGTTCAACTGATTCTCTTTAATTCACAATTCAAAATTTATAATTCAAAATTCACAAAATGTATTATCACAAGCTTGGTCAGATTCCCCATAAAAGGCATACACAATTCCGAAGGAAGGATGGTGAATTGTATACGGAAGAAGTTTTTGGTACCGAGGGATTTCATGGTACATCGTCTATTCTCTATCATAAGCACCCGCCAACCACTGTCAAGAAAGTCCAAAAGGGAAATGCGACAGAGGTAAAACCGTGGAAAGAGGGGCTATTGCGCCATCATCATCTGCTGACGCATGACATAAAGCATGAGGGAGATCCTGTATTGGGCAGAAAGGTGATACTGTTCAATAATGATATCCAAATAGGCCTCTGCCTGCCGGATCAGCCGATGGACTATTTCTATCGAAATGGTGAGCATGATGAGATGCTGTTTATTCATGAAGGTACCGGTTATCTGCAATCGGTATTTGGCAGGTTAACATTCAAACCCTTTGACTACATCTACATTCCGCGCGGAACTACCTATCGGATTGTATTCGAAACAGGAAAAGGACGCATGCTGATAGTTGATTCCACTGGTCCGATCGGTTTTCCAAACCGTTATCTGAACCATATGGGACAGTTTATGGAGAACAGCCCATTCTGTGAGCGTGATTTTCGTCTGCCCGAAGACCCTCTGATGCACGAAGAGGAGGGAGAGTTTGAGGTCAGGATTAAAAAGCAGAATCGTTTTCATCACTATACCTTTGAACACCATCCGTTTGACGTTGTGGGCTGGGACGGATATCTGTATCCGTGGATTTTTAACATGAAGGATTTTGAACCGATTACAGGACGTATTCATCAGCCGCCACCTGTTCATCAGACGTTTGCTGCTAATAATTATGTGGTCTGCTCATTTTGCCCGAGAAAGTATGACTACCATCCTGAATCAATACCAGCGCCGTATAATCACTCTAATGTGGATTCTGATGAGGTTCTCTATTATGTGGAGGGTGAATTTATGAGCCGCAAAGGGTTGGAGTATGCAAGCATTACCCATCACCCGGGAGGCATTCCTCACGGGCCCCATCCCGGTACGGTGGAGAAAAGTATCGGCAAGGAGGGTACAGAGGAGTACGCAGTGATGATTGATACGTTTCATCCGCTATTTCTAACCGAAACAGCCAAGGATTTGGATGATGGTGAGTATCCCTATTCGTGGATTCCTCATGCAT
>CAZFAJ010000036.1:2898-27384 GCA_964517005.1 uncultured Balneolaceae bacterium
CAGACGAGCACCACCATCCGCAACAGGATTTGCGGGCAGTTTCGCTCGTCAGACGACTTGCAGATTCTATACCATGGGCTGAAATCCTGTCCTCAGTCGTCAGACGAGGGGATGGCGATTGCCCCGGGCTGTGTTGTATCAGGCCTTCAGCCTGGGTTTTCGAGGGCGGGATCCTGCTTGGTGAACCCGGCAGACGAGTGATCTGAGCAGACCCGGGTTTGATAGTAGTTCCACTCGTCAGCCGGGCGGCGGGGAATTTGTTACTGTCATATTGCGTTATTATGCATATGAAAAATATCAACAGTTACAGGGTTCTTAAAAGAAATAAAAACGAGCCGGATCCGGATGGGGAATATGTTCTTTACTGGATGCAGATTAACCGCCGGTTTCACTATAATTTTGCTCTGGAGTATGCCGTTGCGTGGGCAAATAAACTGGATAAACCGCTGCTGATACTGGAAGCATTTTCCTGCGATTATCCCTGGGCTACGAGCCGTTCTCACATCTTTATGATGCAGGGCATGCGCGAACACCTGGACTATGCAGCCCGTGAAAACCTGAGTTATGTCTCTTTTGTGGAGCATGAAAAAGCACAGTATGAAAATCTCCTGAAAAAACTGGCTGAGAACGCAGCTTTGCTGGTCACAGACGAGTATCCTGTATTCATCATGAGAAAAAGAAATGAGACATATCCCGGAGAAATGGATATCCCATATATCACTGTAGACAGTAATGGACTGATTCCGCTTGGCCTGACTGATAAGGATCCCTACAGTGCATATTTTTTCCGCAAGACAATGCAGAAAAATTTTATTGAGGCATTTACAAATCCTCCTGAAAAAGATCCACTCAATCAGCTTCAGAATCAAACTGAAGTTAAATTTAAAGAAGGTTTTTTCCATGACTTTCCCGATGCTGAAAAATCTCTGAATGATATAGAAGGAACCATCGAAAAATTAACCATCAAAAAGGATGTGAAGCCGGTTGAATGGCATGGCGGGCGGGCTGCTGCACTTGGCATGCTGGGCCAGTTCGTAAAAAACGGATTGCTTGAGTATGATGAGAAAAGAAATGATCCGGATGAAAAGAAAACCAGTCAGCTTAGCCCCTGGCTGCATTTTGGTAAAATTTCCGAATATGAAATTGTTAAAACGGTTCTGGACTATCAGCCGGATGGATGGGACCTGGATAAAATCACATTTAATAAAGGTTCTACCGGTGGCTTTTTCAACGGGAATCCGAATATTGACAGCTTTCTGGATGAAGTGATTACATGGAGAGAGGTGGGCTTTCATTTTGCGCATCACCGTCCTGACTATGATCAGTTAGAGAGCCTTCCGGACTGGGCACTGAAAACGATGGATGAGCACAGAGATGACAAGCGTGAGTGGATCTACAGTTACGAAGAACTGGAACAGTCTAACACACATGACGATATCTGGAATGCTGCTCAGACCCAGCTTCGGGAAGAGGGAATTATACATAATTATTTGCGTATGTTATGGGGAAAAAAGGTGATTGAGTGGACACCGGATTACGAGACGGCGCTGCAATACCTGATCGATCTGAATAACACGTATGCCATTGACGGCCGGGATCCAAACAGCTATTCCGGCATTTTCTGGTGTTTTGGACGTTTTGACCGGGCATGGCAGGAGCGGCCAATCTTCGGGAAATTGCGGTATATGACAAGCAACAGTACCCGTAAAAAGGTAAAACTGAAGAATTATCTGGAAACATATGGAAATCAGAATAATCCCGGCCTTTTTGATGGCTGATAACTCTGAGTGATGATGAATGTCCTGTTCAAACTTTTGGCGAACCCGGCGTGGAATCTATGGCAAGATGTTCTTTTTAGGTTTCACTCGAAGTGCGCGGAGAGTATAAACGCAAAGAACGCAATAAGAGAGTAAGTGACACAGAAATCTTGCCTAAACAAACAAGCTACTGCGGTATTTAAAATTCTATTTTAGATTTTCTGTCTTTTTTCGAGATTCGTCAGCCATTTTATCTGCGTAGGCAAGCAGTTTTTCTGAAATGTCAGTGTCGTTCATTCCGAGCATTCTCAATGCCAGCAGCCCCGCATTTTTGGCTTTTCCAATTGCTACGGTTGCTACCGGAACACCATTTGGCATCTGGACGATAGAGTAGAGGCTGTCGAGTCCTCCAAGTGCTGAAGTTTTAACAGGAACACCAATAACCGGCAGGGTCGTATAAGCTGCAAGCATTCCCGGAAGATGAGCGGCGCCACCGGCTCCTGCAATGATAACTTTGATTCCACGGCCTCTGGCTTGCTTACCATACTGAGCCATCATATCCGGCGTACGATGCGCAGAAACAACTTTTTTCTCATGTGTAGTATTAAATTCATCAAGAATCTCTGCGGCCTCTTTCATCGTTGGCCAGTCGCTGTCACTCCCCATTACAATGCCAATTAGTGGTTTACCTGCCATAATAATTTTTACTCTTTATTGATTTTCGAATTTTAATTTCAGTTTTTTACAATCTGTAAAATCGAAAATAACACTTTTTATTTGCATAAACGCAATTTGAAAAATAGATTGTTGTATAAAATTTAACGACATAAATAGCAACCGCTGACCAAATAACCTATTTAACTATGATCTATGAAATTTCAAATCCTGAAAAAATTACATCTGCAGACATTGTTGTTGGAATTCCGTCTTTAAATGAAGCTGATTCTATCCATGTACCTACGGATATAGTAAGCAAGGGATTGCAAGAGTATTATCCTGACAAGACTTCCTGTATAGTTAATGTAGATAATCATTCGGAAGATGGGACTAAGGAGGTTTTTTTGAATACTGAAACAGCTGTCCCAAAAATATATGTTACGACGCCGGAGGGGGTTCTTGGAAAAGGACAGAATATCATTAACCTGTTTCAGGTTGCTTCAGAGCTTGGAGCAAAGGCAATTATAATGGTGGATGCAGATCTGAAAAGTATCACGCCTGAATGGGTTGAAAATTTAGTTGCTCCTCTTTTTGACGGTTATGATTATGTGGTTCCTGTATATTTAAGGCATAAGTATGATGGAACCATTACAAATAATATAGCATACCCGATGCTACGAACGTTATACGGCCTCAGGGTGCGGCAGCCAATTGCAGGCGATTTTGGAATTTCTGGCATGCTGGCAAGGAATTACCTTGTTGAAAAAACCCGGACAAAAAATGTGACACAATTTGGGATCGATATCTGGATGACAACAATAGCAATTGGCCGGAAATTTAGAGTTTGTCAAACGTTCATGGGATCACCAAAGATTCACAATCCAAAAGACCCTGCAAGTGATCTTGGGCCAATGTTTTCGGAGGTTGTGGGTACTATTTTTCAACTGATGGGTGACTTTGATTATCTATGGAAGGAAAGTAAAATGTCAAAACCGAGCGTTATTTATGGTTTTGGTTTGGGGCAGGAACTGGCTATACCAAATATATCTGTAAGTCGTGATCAATTATATAAATCCATTATGAAAGGATTTGATATGTATAGTGATAGCTGGAAAAAAGTTTTATCGGATACCACCTGGAATGAAATAAAAAAAATCAAAGATCTTGAAATGGATGAATTTTATTATCCAAGTTCTCTATGGGCCAGAATTATCTTTGATTTCAGTATTGCCTATCATAATGAGATGATGGATCGTGATGAACTGATTGATATGCTGATTCCATTTTATCATTCCAGGACTCTTGTTTTTGTTAATAAAACAATTGATATGAATATGCAGGAGGCTGAAGATTATCTTGAGAATGTTAATCGTTCATTTGAGGCCGAAAAAGAATATTTGATTAATAGATGGGATCAATCTATTAAAGAAAACGGGGGTGGAAGAGTTGCCAGAATGCTGGCCGGGTCTGAATAGTGTAAAGATTTCTGTATCTGTTTTTTTTCGTTTTCCACGTAAGCTGATATTAATTCAAATATATAGATAGGCGGGTGAGGAATGGAAGCGCATTTAAATCTTCAGAGAAAAACTGATCTTATTGGATCAGCTACTGATTTTACATACAAGTGGTGTATTAACATTGGGATGAATGCTGAGAATTCTGCAGCTTTATCATTAACCGTAGATGAATTATTAACATATATCATTCAATACGCCAATGAAAATCAGGGCGGTAATATAGAGATTTGGTATACTTACCAGATTTCTGAAATTGAAATCGTTATTAAAGATCAGGACGGCAAGAACAACACTCTTTCACATTCATATGGCTATATAAAGAATAAGGCTGATCAGAATGATGATCTTAAGGAGATGAAAATTAAAATAGCCAGGAAATTGACAGATAAATTGATCTTTCTGAATAAAGGAAAGGACGGGAAAGAGTTTCGGGTGGTTAAGGAATTAAAAACCACCCATATAGAAAGTATAATGAGGCGTAAAAATCTATCAGAAAGTTTCAATGTTATTCCTGATTCTAAACAGGACTATATCCTGACACCCGCAACTCCGGAAGATGCGGAAGATATTTCAAAATTAATATACAGGACGTATGACTATTCTTATTTTAAGGATGATCTCTACTTTCCGACACGTGTGGCAATGGCACTTAGGAATGATCTTAAGTTCGGTGTAATTGCAAGAACAGCAAACAATAAACCTGCCGGCTATTTTGCAGTCATAAAAAAAGAGAATTCTCTGATTGGAGAAGTTGGAGAAGCCGTAGTATCGCCAGATCACCGCAAAAGAGGATTGATGAAAAAAATGCTTTTCAATCTTATTCATACGAGCAGGGATAATGGCTTAATCGGACTCTACGGAACTGCAGTTGCTGTTCATCTCATTAGCCAAAAAGTTAATAGAAAATTTGGGTTCATCAGCACAGCAATTATTCTTGGTGAAGTGCCGGCTTATGTATTCAGGCACATGGATAATACACTTAAAAACCCATTGAGTGTGATATTAGATTATTTACCACTCACAGATGCGAGGGATGATAAAGTTTTTTTACCGGATTGTTACAGAGAAAAACTTGTGGGTTTGTATTCACAGTTTAAAAAGCCGCCCGAAATTTTGAAACTACCGGGAAAAATTAATCGTGGTCAAAGGAAGACTGATTTGCACTTAAAGCTGAAATATGATTCCAATACAGCTTTAGTCATTGTAAAAAAATATGGAAACACGTTTAAGGAATCTGTTGATGGATTGCTGCTGAGTTTACGCTATTTAAAACTGAATTCAATTTATATTGATTTGCCTCTGAATGATCCCTGGATAGATCCTGCAACTGAATATTTGAAGAAAAAACATTTCATACTTGCGGGGATTATGCCAATGTTTCATAATGAAACCGACCATTTACGGATGCAAAAGATTAATACTGAGATTAACTTTACTAAGGTTCGTGTCCTTGTGGATGAAGCTATAAAACTCAAAGAAACTTTAAAAAAGGAGTATTACGATATTCAGGCGATTTGATGAGCAGGGTAGATTTTAAATACCCGGCAGATATGAATAACATTAATTACTCAAAGTAAACTGGTCCCTTCCATTCGTCTCAGCAATTCAAAATAGCGTTCAATCATTCGCTGGTAGTCCTGCCGGAATCTTGTGTAATTTGGATCCTGCAGACGTGTTCGGATTTCCTGTTTTAATTCTTCAAGGGTGATATCTGGCGGTATCGCCTGGTCAAACCCTTCAGGAAGATCGCCCTCGCGTTTATCATCTTCACCACGTTCCTGCAGTGATTTTTCTGCGTTCAGCATTCTCGACAAGATGTTTTCTTGTCGTTCCTGCATGAGCGGATCAGTCATACCGCCCCGCAGATCATTGATTGAATCCTCCATCTCTTCAATCATCCGCTGCATTTCACTGAGTGCCCGGTCTCCCTGCTTCAGAGCACCGCTTTGCTGAAGTTTTTGCAGCTGCTTTCTGATTTCATTCTGCTGCCTTGCAAGCTGATCCAGCCTTTCTGAATGTTCCCTGGTGAGGCGGTCTCCCTGAATATCATTTATCATCTGCTGCATCTGCTCATTCAGCTTCTGCTGATCACCCGACATTTGCTGCATCTGCTCGATCATTTGCTGCATGCTCATAGCACCACCGGCACCGCCGCCGCTCTGTTGCTGATTCATTAACTGATCAATCAAAGATGCAATCATGGAGGACAAGTTATTGATACCACCCATCGACTCACGCGCGGCAATGCTGGAACGTCTTCTGTCGCGTTCAGCCATCTGTGTGGTTGACTGCTTAAGGTTTTTTTCTACGGTTGATTTTAACGTATTAATCTGATTGGATAGCCCGGGAATTTCAGATGATACCTGGAAAAGTGTATCTGCAACCTGCGAAAACTGATTTTCAATATTTTTCTGTTTTCTGGCAAGTTCTATAAAAGCCTGGCTTCGGTTATTGGTTTCAGACGCCTGCACCGAGAGTGCTTCTTGCGACTGGGAAAGTTCAAGAAGCGTATACAGAGATCTCTGCAAAGCAAGCAGGTTAATTTCTCTCTGCTGTCCGCTCATTTGCTGCATAGCCTGCTGCATTCGCTCAGACTGTTCGCGCATTTCACGAGCCATCTGCTGTCTCTGCCGGTTTAACTGCTCAGTTGGTTCTGTCTGTCCGTCCTGAAGCTGTTCTCCGGCTTCACTGTCCATTTCACGCATCTGCTCCATTTGCTCCATAAGATCTTTGCGTGAAGACTCTTGCAGCTCTTTGAGACGATCCATTAACTTTTCAGGCGGGTTTTGATCCAGATTATCAATCTGATCTCCAATCTTTTCCAAATCTTCACTGCCGCTCTCCAGCTCATTTTTCAGATCCTGAAGAGAGTTTTCCGGCTCTTCATTCTGTTCAAGTCTTTCGGCAATATCTTCAAATTGTTTTGAAATTTTGTCGAGGTCACTATTCAATTTCAGTGTTTTAAAAAGTTCAAGAGTTCGCTCAAGACGCTCGCGATAAATTTCTTCGTTAAAATCGAGATTTTGAAGGGCCTGTTCCATCTGCTGCGGACTCATGTTCTCCAGAGATTTTCGAAGTTCTTCCATAGCTTCACGAAAAGCGGGGTCATCAAGGTCTTCCATCAGTTGCTGAAGCTCCCTGTAAGCTTTCTGAGTCTCTTCAGATAAGTTGCCATTTTGCTCAATCTCCTTTCGAAGCTCTTCAAAATTTTTATTCAGCTCTTGAACCGTCTCTTCAATCTTTTTTTGACTTTCCTCCATCTCCTGTAGCTGCTCTTGTTCTTCCCAGCCGTGCTCCTGATTCTGTTTTAATTTCTCAAGGAATTCATCATATTCCTGCTGCATATTCTGATAGTTTTCAGAAACCTCTTCCAGGCGGTTCTGAATATCTTTTTCTTTTGAATCAATCTCTTCAAAATAAGCGCTCATGGATGGCATGGTAAGTGTAAGACGCTGGGATGTGCCGGATTTGTACCCGTTTATTTCATCGTTATCCCAAACACGAATCCAGAATGTAACCTCATCCCGGGGCCGCATGTCAAGAGTTGTAAGCTCCCATTCAACCATTTCGGAGCGGCCAATAGAAGGTTGTTTCAGCGCTTTACTACCGCGTATGGGCTGGTTTACAAAAGCCCTTTTCAATTCCCATTCAAGGTTTGCTTTTGTGAGGCCGAAATCATCGGTTGCCTGATAGAGAATAGTCAGTTCTTTGGGTTCTGCAACTGAAATGTTCGACTCAGGATCACGTATCACTGCAGCGGGTATTTCGTCTTCCACAATGTCTACGGTAAATTTAAATGGATTTCTGTTTGTCAGATCATCGGAATCCTTCAGGCTGAAACGGATCGTATCCGGCGAGTCTGCGACAAACGCATATTCAAACTGACCGGCAGGATCTTCTGTTTCCGGTAATGCTTTCTGTTCATTCTGATGAATGATGAAGGCCTCTCTTACAGGTTTGTTGGCAGAAGCTTTCAGGTAAATTGAAGAGCCTTTATAAGCCGGAACACGGGTAAAAGGATATTCAAGCGTCTCTCCGGATAAGCCGGTATAAGAGGGAGGCTCAATAACAACAGAGAGAAAATCAAAACGCGGCCTTAGCTGAATATCAATCTGATAGGCTGAGCTCTCAAATTTATCCATCACAATCTTATACACGGCATTGGATGTTAATTCAACCGGCTGAGCTGTAAAAACAGAATCAGAACTATTTTTCCTCATGGGCCTCAGCCGGAACTCGTCTTCAATTTCAGTTTTAAGTGCCAGAAAAACCTGTTCGGGTTCACTTCCCTTAAACATGATTTCGGGTAAAAGATCGGCACCGTGTTCCAGGGTGATGCTTCCGGGAGTTACGATATATTCAAAAGGATTGGGTTTCTCGAACTTTTGCCAGAAATTCACAGAACGTTCAATACCTGAAGCATTATAAAAAAGATTAACTGTGAAGAGGGAAGAGGTCAGCACAAAAAGTATAATTGCAAATTGCATGTACCTGTGAACAGGTTGTCGCGACGTAAATCGTGCCAGCTCCTTCTCTAATTTCTGACGGTTAATATTTTCCAGGTTTTTTTGAATAGCAAGCTCATAAAAAACAGATTTGTGGCCCGGGTCCTGAAGCATCAGATCTACTGCATGTAGTAAACCGGGATACTGTAGGCTTTTAAAGAAGGTTCTGTAGAAAGAGGCAAAGCTTCTGTCCGTAAAATTTTTGTAAGTGAAATATCCGCCCAGGCATGAGGCAGTTAAAGTTAGGAGCAGAGCAGATGATTTTACAAGAGGTGAAAAATAAAACCACTGTTCAAACAGCGTCAGAATCAAAAAACCTGATAATGCGGTTACCACTGAAATAATGAGCACAGAGAGCTTCCGGTCGCGCTGCAGGCTTTGCTGATAGCGCCGCAGTGATTTTATCAGTATTTCAGCTTCGTTATGTTGGTCCGGTCTGTTTTTCAACTTATCAAATCATTTTTTATGATACAGATCACTTACTAAAACGCAGGTTGATCGAATTATTTCAAACACTCATCGATTTATCAGCATTCAGCTCAATCCGAACTTTTATAAAAGATTGCTGAGTGTAGTTGCGTCTCTAAAAGAAAACCTGTTATTCTCTTTTTTAATTGTGATTATTTCATGTTCAGCATCATGTTCCATAAAAAGATACCAGTTTTCATCTGTGGCCTTCTGCAGATAAGTCTCTTTTTCTTCAAGGGTCTGAACCGGATACATGTCGTAACCCATCACCCACGGAATCGGTACATGGGCAAATGTAGGTAAAAGATCGGCAGCAAACAGCAGCGTTTTGTCTTCATATTGTATACGGGGAAGCTGCTGGCCGATTGTATGGCCATTTACAGGAATTGTATCAAGCCCGTCTTCATATGTATAATGATCACTGACAAGATTCAGCCTGCCGCTTTCATAAAGGGGTTCAATATTTTCTTTCAGAAAGCTTGCTTGTTCACGTGCATTAGGATTATTGGCATTATTCCAGTGCCGCTCATTTACGTGATAGGTTGCATTTTCAAAAAGATGTTTCAGATTTCCCTCATCATCAAAACGGGTAGTGCCGCCACAGTGATCAAAATGCAGGTGCGAAAATATGACGTCCGTAATATCTGCCGGGCTGATACCGGCTCTTTTCAGTGAATCAAGAAGATTACTGTGATCGTAATCAAGTGCATAAATACTCTCCATTTTATCATTGAACTTGGTACCGGAGCCATTGTCAATCAGGTAAATTTTATTTGAAGTACGTGATTTAACCAATAAAGAGCGCATTGCCATCGGAATCCTGTTTTTATCATCCGCAGCAATCATTTTACTCCACAACGTCTTGGGCACAACACCAAACATAGCCCCGCCATCCAGCCTGAATCGTCCTGTTTCAATTGCTGTCAGTTCAAAATTACCTATGGTTCCTTTTGATAACTCAGTTGGCATGATGCTCAATAAATTTCGATTTTGCATAAATTATAAAATGATTCAGCAAAGTACGAATAAATCGACTTTTGAAAAACGATTCTGAAGCTTCACGGGCACAAAATTAAATTGAGGTGTTGGAATTGTGGCTAATCAACATCATCTGTTGCGAATTCCATTTCGGGAAATCCAGGCTGAAAGCCTGATGCAACACAGCCCGGCGCACACGCCCCGGGAAAACTTGAAGAACAGAATCCATCAGGCCTTCAGCCTGTGGAGGTGTTGCCGATATAACCATCAGCCATTTGGTTACCATTTAAGCAAAAGATAGCTGTGAAAGACGCTGGGTATTCAAATCATCAACCGGTTTTAATCAAAAAATTCCCTCGCTGCCTGCCCAAAAGTGGAGCGGATATCTATAGATTGGACACCTCAAAATAAAAACGTACCGGTTTCCGGTTCGCGGCTCTTGCATCGGTTAAATAATCAGTAAAACAGTTGACCGAAGATAAAGAAATCGTCAAAACTTATTTTTATCGAAAAATAGTTGGCCGGAATCAGAATGAGGGAAGCGGATCTGAGCGGTAAAGTGTATCCATCAGGGTTATACCGATAAGAAGAATAAAAAAGAGAATTCCCACGACCAGAAGTAACAGATTAAAACGGCTGTCCCAATAGAGATTCATAAAAAAAGCTGCGACAATAGTTGCTTTTACAACAGCAATTGCAATCGCAACAGTAATATTCCAGGGTGAAGGAATTTCAATAAAAGCAACTCCGATAGTTAGAATTGTCAAAATCAGAAGGGCAATACCAACGCCCCATAAAAAATTTGCTGAAGAGATATGATGTCCGCTCATAATCTTATTCTGTTATTAAATTTAGTCGATTAAGTATAAAAGTGGGAACAGGAAAATCCAGATAATATCCACAAGGTGCCAATACAAACCCGTGATTTCAACCGGAGTGTAGTAATTACTATGAAAAACACCTTTCCGGGCTTTAACCAAAAGCCAAACCATTAAACCGATACCAACTACAACGTGAACACCGTGCAAACCTGTCATCATATAGTAAATACTGAAAAAGATATTAGCCTGCGGATGGTCAATTCCATCAAACGTGTAGTAGGCACCCGGGAATATTCCAAGTTCAAATTTATGAGAGTACTCAAAATATTTGATCACCATAAAAACAAAAGCCAGTGCAATTGTAATCAAAAGATTGATGACAATACCTTTTTGCTGATTCAGCTGAGCTGAGCGAATAGCCATGGCCACGGTGAGAGAGCTTCCGATAAGTACAACGGTATTTACACCGCCCCAAAATGTGTCGAGCTGTTCGGATGCCATGATGTACAAATCGGGATACCACGCCCTGTATACAATGTATGCGGCAAATAAACCGCCAAAAAATAGTATTTCAGTTACCAGAAACACCCACATTCCCATTTTTGCTGATTCAAACTGTTGGTCTGAATCCACAAAATGATGTTGAACGTGTGCTGTCAGTTGATCAATTGCCGATGTTTGTGACATAATTATTTGTCAGATAGTTTATTTAGCTTTATCAGCTGCTTGTTCTTTATTTTTTAGTGAGATATCTGCATCTGAACCGTGTCCGTTGTGTGAACCAGCGATGCCAAGCTGAAACTCCGACATTGGCTTGTGGTAATCATATGGTCCGTTGATAATAACAGGTGTATGCTCAAAATTGTGCTGGGGAGCCGGTGATGATACCTGCCATTCGAGAGCTCTGCTTCCCCATGGATTTGCAGTTGCTTTTTTTCCTCTCAGCAGAGAGTGAAGCAGGTAACCAAACATGATAAAAAAACCGATACCTAATACGTAGGAACCTAAGGTGGAAAACTGATGGAATGGCTGAAACTGATCAATATAGTTGTAATATCTTCTGGGCATTCCCTGCGAGCCCATTACAAATTGAGGCAGGAATGTCATATTGAAACCGATAAAGATAATGGCACATGAAATTTTTGCCCAGTATTCACTGTACATCTTTCCGAACATTTTCGGCCACCAGTAGTGAAGTCCTCCCAGGAATGCCATCACCATTCCGCCCATCATTACGTAGTGAAAATGGGCAACTACATAATAAGTGTCGTGCACATGGATATCGACAGAAAGAGCGCCCAGCATAATGCCGGTAAAGCCGCCTATCGTAAAGAGAAACAGAAAGACCATCGCATAGAGCATCGGGGTCTTCATATCTATGGAGCCCTTGTACATAGTTGCCAGCCAGTTAAATATTTTAATACCGGTTGGGATACCTACAAGAAATGTTAAAAAGGAAAAAACCATATTTGCCAGAGATGATTGACCGGCTGTAAACATGTGGTGACCCCAGACAAGGAATCCGATGAATGCAATGGCAAGTGATGACATGGCTATGGCCCAGTAACCAAAGATTGTTTTCTTTGAAAATGTAGATATAATTTCGGAGATCACACCAAAACCCGGAACAATCATGATATAGACAGCAGGGTGGGAATAGAACCAGAAAAAGTGCTGATAGAGAACAGGGTCTCCTCCGAGGTTTGGATCAAAAATCCCAATACTCAGTGCACGCTCCATTGTGAGAAGCAGCAGGGTAATGGCCAGTACGGGAGTGGCCAGCACCTGAATTATACTTGTAGCATAAAGAGACCATTGAAACAGAGGCAGTTTACTCCAGGTGAGCCCCGGTGCCCGCAACTTATGAATAGTAACAATAAAGTTTAAACCGGTCAGAATGGACGAAAATCCCAGAATGAAAATACCCAAAGTCATCAGAAGAACATTCGAACCAGAAGCGGTGCTGCTGTAGGGAGTATAAAAGGTCCAGCCGGTATCAAGTCCGCCGGTAAAAATGGCTGTTAATGTAAACAGGGCTCCAATTACATAGATGTAATAACTGGCGAGGTTTAATCGCGGAAAAGCCACGTCTTTACAGCCCAGTTGAAGGGGCAGAATTAAGTTACCCAAAGCAGCTGGCACAGAGGGAATCAAGAAGAAGAAAATCATGATTGCCCCGTGCAGGGTAAAGATCTGATTATAAGTGTTTGCATCCACAAAATCTTGCGCCGGGGTGAGAAGTTCTGTTCTCAATAAAAGCGCAAGCATTCCGCCGATAAAAAAGAACACAGCTATGGATCCCAGGTACATGATCCCGATACGCTTATGATCAATCGTAGTTAACCAGGACCAGATACCCTTTTCTGCATTCAAAAAATGGGTTTCCGGATTTTCTTCAGGCTTATACCGCTGAACCTGCAGTTTTTTTATTCTTGAAGTTTCTTCTGTTGCCATATTAATCTATAGTTTTTAAATATTCGATGATTGCATCAATTTGACGATCATCCAGCGAGCCGGAAAAAGAGGGCATAATCGGATTGTAACCGTCCACAATTTTGGCATTGGGTTCAAGTATACTTTCCCGTATATAATTTTCGTCAGTTACTACTGTTTCTCCGCTTTGCATCGTCTGTTCACGTTCCCAGATTCCCTGAAAAGAGGGGCCTAATAGCTCACTTCCATCTACAGAATGACAGGTAAGGCATGCATTGCGCTCTACGAGGCTTTTTCCCAAATCAACGGGAGATTGATCCTCTCCCTCTGATGCTGACGAGGCAAGCCAATTTTGGAAATCTTTTTGTTCGTGAACAATTACACTTGCTATCATATCGGAGTGTGCCGTTCCGCAGTACTCGGTACAAAATATCACAGACTCGCCCGGTTCAATAGCTTCAAACCAAACAGAACTGTACCGATTGGGAAGAACGTCCCTTTTTATCCGGTAGTCGGGAACGTAAAAGGAGTGGATAACATCAGTAGAAGTCATAACAAGCTTAATTGGCCTGTTAGCTGGTACGTGTAATTCATTGACACTAACTGCTCCGTTATTGTAGTGAAATTCCCAAAGCCAGGACTTTCCCACAACCCTTACCTCATAAGCATCTTCGGGTGGGGTAATTGAATTCATATAACCGGTAAAACCCCATCCGAAAACAATAATAACAAGAATGAGCGGAATGACAGACCAAGTGATTTCGAGTTTATTGTTATGGGTAATTACAGGTGTTACATCCTCATCCGACCGCCGTCTGTAACGCCACGAGAAATAGAGAATAGCAACTGTAATACCAATTAAAAAAATGAAGCTTACGATGTTTATAAAATAAAACAGTGCATCCGTTTCTCCTGCCATTGTGCTTTTGGCAGGGGGGAGCATCCAGTCTAAAAATTCAATCATTTTTCAATTTCGAATGTTTGCGTTTGTGACGATTTTTTTTCCCTTATCCAGAAAAGACCAAGAAATATACCGAGAAATATTAAAGTAGCCAAGCCTCCCACTTTCATAATATTTAATGCCACGGGAACATAACTGTCTGAAGAAGGATCGTATGTAAAACAATACAGTACAACACGATCAATGCTCGACCCTATTTTGCCATCAGCAGATTCATAAAGGGCATTCCGCAGACTAAATTCAGGAAATTCAATACCATACAAATAACGGGTTATTTTCCCGTCGGGGCTTAAAAAACTGATTGCCGCCGCGTGCACATACTCGCCGGTTCTGTCGTCATATGTATAATTAAAGCCGATTGCTTCTGTAAGTTTTTTAATATTTTTTTCATTACCGGTTAACAGGTGCCAGCCCGTTTCAGCACCCTCACGGTTTAAACTATGCACATATTTTTCTTTACTTCTCGATGCATGCTCACTCGTTTCGTCCGGATCGATGCTAAAAGAGATAATGGTATAATCTTCACCGGGATTCCACTGCAACTCTTTTACCACTTTAAAAACTCCTTCAAGAACCAGCCCGCATAACATAGGGCATTCGTAATAGAGCGGGTTGAGCAGTACGGGTTTTCCTTCCTCAAGTAATTCACTGATCGTAACTGAATCTCCTTCAGAATTTGCAAAGGTGACATCGAGAGGTATCTGTTCACCTAACTTTTCCTCGACTCCAATATTTTCAAGTATTGCCGGTTTGCTTTTGTTTAATTGTGCTATCGATATCTCGGTCATCAAAAGCACTGAAAGAAAACCTGCAATTCCCAGTGCTGTTTTCATTGTGATTTTACTATTCTATACTTTTTACTGTTAACGAAATGGCACTATCAATTGGTATTCGATAGATACCTTCATCAAGGTCAACAACTCCATAGCTGTTTAAAGTTTCCTTATCTCTCTCTCTTAACTCGGAGATATCATAAAAAGTACTTTCTTTCGCAACATCCTGCTGTGATGTACTGATTGTAAAGTCATAAATTTCAATAATTCCTACGATCATGACAAGAATCAGAAATGTCCCGAAGATTGTCCAGAAAGTTAGTTTTTTTATGTTGAGGTTGTCAATTGAAGCGCCAAAGTTTACCGAATCAGAAAATTCCTGATTAGCGACTTCCAGATCTACCTGGTCTTCAGTTTTAAACGAATCATCTGAGTCCGGAGTTTTTTTTGCTTTCTCTTCGGAAGTGACAACTCCAAGCTCTTTCGCCCAATCCATAATATCTTCTTCAGAAACACCGTGCTTTGATGCAAGTTTTTTCAGCTCATCTTTGCCACCGGAAACAGCTTCAAGCGCTATTTTCGCTTTTTCGTCTTTCGTAAATTTACTCTTTTCGTTACTCATGATTTTAAAGCCTATAAATCAGATATCGGTTTATTGGTGGTAATGCTTGTCCAGGGATTCGGCAAGTTTTGGATCGTTTACGGGTATCAGGTTGTGCTTTTTCAAGCGCTGAAAAAAGAGGCCGAAGAATATTCCGCCAAGACCAAGCAATGTTGTAATATCCATCCAGCTTACATGAACTCCGTGGTGACTTAGAATAGGCATGGCGATCCAATATACTTCTACAAAGTGCATAAAGAGCACTAAAACAGATGTAAAAATCATTAATTTTTTTTGATGCTTGGTATCCCTGTTCAGTAAAAGTATAAACGGAAGAACAAACCTTCCTATTATCAATGAATAGGAAACAAAAGCCCAGCTCCCTTCAAGCCTGTGGTAAAACCAGAGAGTTTCTTCAGGAATGTTGGCATAATAAATCAGCAGCAGTTGACTAAAAGCTATATATGCATAGAAAACAGTAAAGCCAAAAAACCAGGCTCCCATATCATAAATATGAGATTTTGAAATTGTGTTTTCAAGAATCCCCTGTTTTTGCATCCAAAAAACCAATAGAATCATTAATGGGAAAAATGCTTGAATACTCATGGCGAAAAAGTAAACTCCAAACATGGTTGAGAACCAATGCGGATCGAGAGACATCAGCCAGTCGAAGCTCGCAAATGCGATGGTTAATGCAAATATCAGGATGCCGGGAGCACTGTACTTTTTCAGTAATTGCGTAAGCCCCCAATCTCCCGTTCGATCCATTTCTACAGAAACTTTATGGAGACGATAACCAATAAAGCCCCATATTGAAAAGTAGATGATCTGCCGAATCACAAAAAACGTTTCATTCAGATATGGCATTTTGCCCGCCAGGATGGGATCTGCAAGAACATCTTCGGTATGAGTCCAGTGGTAAAGAGAATGCATGCCAAAAAGTACGGGAATAATAAAAATGGCCCATATCCAGAGATTGGATGAGAAAGCTTCCGGTATTCTCCGGATCACAACTCCCCAGGATGACTGTGTAATGTGATGAATCATCAGCAGAATCAGTGCAGCTAAAGCAAAACTTGTGAAATAGGTAAAACTTGTCAGATAGGAAAAGAAAAACTGTTCTGAGTTCAGAAAGTACCCTACAGCGCTTGCGATTAAACCTACAATTCCGATCCCATACAGAACTTTCGTTGTTTGTATATGTTCAGGGAACTGAAGGGAATCTGTTATTTTAGGACTGCTTGTAGCCATGAAAAATTCCTGTGTTCAACGATTTTTAATTATCTGATTGTGCTTTAATGAATTCAATGAGCGACTCTAATTCACTTTCTGAAAGGTAATCATAGGGCTGCATTACATTTGGATAGCCCTCCGCAACTTTGGCTGACGGTTCGGTTATTGATTCATATAAATAATCTTCATCTGCAGTTACCACCGAGCCGTCTTCAAGCGGTCTGTCTGTACCATATAATCCCTGAAATGAAGGTCCTACCAGGCGGCTTCCATCGAGAGAGTGACAGGTGTTACATGCGTATTGGGTATAGAGCGATTCACCCCGGTCAGCACTCACTTCAGCACCTTCATCGGCTGCTGCCATTGCCTCCCGCTCTTCAGCAATCGCCTGTTGCTCCTCTTCATATCTTTGCATGAGTTCTGCAAGATCTACATCAAATTGCTGCATTTGGTCTTCAGGAATATACTGGCTTCGCTGGAGGGCCCGTACATAAGAGACAATAGCCCACCGGTCCTCAACCGGAATCTGTGTTGCATAAGACGGCATACTTCGTACACCGTTTGCAATCGCGGAATATATTTCACCATCGGGAACTTCACGCAACCGGTCACCGTGAAAAGAAGGAGCGGGTACATAACCGTATTCACCGGTCATTATAATTCCTTGCCCGTCACCGGTACCACCGTGACAAACCGAACAGTAGATATCATACCGGTCTTGTCCTCTGTAAATAAAAGACTCTGTAACCTCTTTTGGAATATCCTCTACAAAAGATCCGTCAGGATTCATGCCTTCGTAATACTCAACATCTTCCTTCAGAAGTCCGCGCGCAACCGTGCCTTCAACAGGTGTTCTCATTGCACGGTTATCAGCAAAGAAAGAGTTTTCTTCCTGGGCATTAAACCTGTTTTGAAAATCCATATTTAAATTAGGATGCACAGGCGGTTTTTCCGATTTTTGACCGCGGCACGACATAAACACTACCGATGTCAGTAACAATAAATAAATAATCTTTTTAGCCAATATCATTATCTCTGGTCGTTAAAATTGGTCTGAATATTGCTGATCAAATTTCATCGTAGATTTTTTCAATATTAGTAGCTCCGGCTTCTTCTAATAAATTATGTACTTTTTCAGAATCAAACAGGGGATCAGTTGATTCAACACAGACAAAAAAACCGTTATTGGTTGCTTTTTTAAAATTTTCTGAGCTAAAGAGCGGATGGTTTAATTTGGGCAATCCGTTCAAAAAAAACATTCCGAATACAGCGCCGAATGCAGAAAGAAGTACCGTAAGTTCAAATGTAACCGGAATCCATGCCGGGACGTTAAAAAGTGTTTTACCACTGATATTCAGCGGATAGTCAAATACCATCATAAAAGAGATCATAATCAACGCTCCGGAAAAACCAAGCAGCCCGTGCACAAGAACAATCCATCCCAATTTCGACTTTTTCAGGCTCATAGCCTTATCAATTCCATGGATCGGATACGGGCTGAAGGTATCATATTTTTTGTAGCCGTTCTTATTGACAATGCGTGCCGCATCAACCAGTTCCTTTGGGTTACGAAACTCGGCAAGCATTCCATAAAGTGATTTGTTTGAAGCAGCTGAATTCATTTTTTTATCTGTTTAAACTGATTCATTTTTGGGTTCAGGTACGATTACTTCATGCGGAGAATAGTCACCGGTCTCCTCGTCATAATTGTGAGGATCTGCCTGAGGCATAACTCCTTTCAGTTCTGCAACAGCAACCATCGGCAGAAATCTCAAAAACAGAAGGAAGAAGGTGAAAAACAATCCAAAAGTGCCTATATAAGTTAATGCATCCCATATTGTTGGTGAATAATATGCCCATGAAGAGGGTAAAAAGTCGGTTGACAGCGAGGTTACTGTAATAACAAACCGTTCAAACCACATCCCAATGTTTACCACAATCGAAATGACAAAGGTAAAGGCCACATTCCTTCTCAGTTTTTTTGACCAGAAAAACTGAGGTGATATCACATTACAAGCGATCATTATCCAGTAAGCCCAGGCGTAAGGCCCGGTTGCCCGAAGCATAAAAATAGCTTTTTCGTATTCAACACCACTGTACCAGGCCATGAAAAATTCCATAAGGTAGGCAAAACCGACCATCGTACCGGTTACCATAAGAATGATGTTCATCTTTTCGATGTGATCTACGGTCATGATGTCTTCCAGCTTGTAGATCTTGCGGCAGATGATCATTAATGACAACACCATAGCAAACCCGGAAAAAACAGCTCCGGCAACAAAGTAAGGCGGAAAAATGGTAGTATGCCATCCGGGAATGATAGAGACGGCAAAGTCAAAGGATACAATCGTGTGAACTGAGAGAACCAGCGGTGTGGCAAGCCCGGCAAGAATCATGTATGCTTTTTCATAGTTCCACCAGTGCCTGTTACTTCCTCTCCATCCAAGTGAGAAAACACCGTAAATCATTTTCCCTGTTTTGCTTTTGATGCGGTCTCTGATGGTGGCAAGATCAGGAACAAGGCCTACATACCAAAACAGAAATGATACCGTGAAATAAGTTGAAACCGCAAACACATCCCATAGCAGGGGACTTGCAAAGTTAGGCCACATTACCATTTGGTTGGGCAGCGGGAACATCCAGTAAACAACCCAGATACGGCCTACGTGTATGGCGGGAAATACACCGGCACACATTACGGCGAAGATGGTCATGGCTTCAGCAAAACGGTTAATGGCTGTACGCCAGTCCTGCCGGAAAAGAAATAAAATTGCAGAAATCAGGGTGCCGGCGTGACCAATTCCAACCCACCATACAAAGTTAATAATTGCCCAGCCCCAGCCAACAGTACTGTTCAGGCCCCATATACCGGTACCTTCCCACACCAGGTAACCTATAGCAATCAACATTACCAGAAGCAGTAAATTTGAAACGGCAAATGCCAGGTACCATGCTTTTGGTGTCGGACGAAGGTTTATATCCGTAATAAGCGATGTAATACTGCTAAAATCGTGATTTCCTTTCACGAGTGCAGGTTCCGGTACGTATTCGTACGTTTTACTCATGTCTTCTAAAATTCCTGATTATATACTTATTCGATTAAGCCAGTTCCGGGTTTTCATTTCGTAATTTTGCAAGATAAGAGGTACGCGGACGTACATTTAACTCTTCGAGCATCACATAGTTACGGTTATTCTTTTTATGGGTAGATACCACACTGTTCTCATCTGTCAGATCTCCGAATGTAATTGCATTTGCGGGACATGCCTGCTGGCAGGCTGTCTGTACCATTCCATCGGGCGGACGTTTGGTGCCAGATTTCTTCCTGGTTTCAATTTTAGCATAGTTGACCCGCTGTACACAGTACGTGCATTTTTCCATGACTCCTCTGAACCGGATTGTAACTTCAGGGTTCATAGCCATTTGAATGATTTCAGGATCGTCACCAGTGGTTAAATACTCTTTCGTATAATTGAAAAAGTTAAATCGCCTTACTTTGAACGGACAGTTGTTGGCACAGTATCGTGTTCCGATGCATCGGTTATAAGTCATCTGATTCATACCGTCATCACTGTGAGTGGTTGCTGCAACCGGGCAAACCTGCTCACAGGGAGCCAGTTCACAATGCATACATGGAACAGGCTGATGATATGCCTTTGGATTGTCGGTATCCCCTTCGTAGTAACGATCAGTACGAATCCAGTGCATGGCTCTTTTTCTGCCAACTTCCCGTTTACCTACAACAGGGATGTTGTTCTCAGCCTGGCAGGCAATCGTGCAGACCCCGCACCCAAAACAGGCATTGAGATCTATTGCCATTCCCCACTGCGGCTGAAAATCGGGAGGAGAAAATGGTGTAAAGAGTGATACAGGATCATCCTGGCCCAATTCACGTGCTTCTTTTAAGCCTGGAACTTCATAACCGTGTACATTTTCGTAAGAAGCAAAATCCGGATTGGCACGGTATTCATCCATAGTTGCCGTGCGAATCATATCACGTCCCTCAAGATTGTGATGATTCTGGGTACTTGCAATTTCATAGGATCTGCCGGTCAGCGAAATCTCGGCTGCCTGGAAATATGAATTTCCAGACGTTTTTAATGGATAAACATCAACTCCCACACCATCTGCAACACGGCCAATTCCGTTGCGGCCGTAACCCGCAGTGAGCGTTATGGAATCATCGGCATGCCCGGGCTGTACCCAGGCTGCGATTTCGATGGAGTTTCCATTTGCTGAAATTCTGACTACCGGTGATTCTTTTTCAGATAAGTGACGTTCCGGATCAATTCCAAGTTTGCGTGCGGTTGCAGGACTCATTAGTGCTACATTGTCCCAGGTCACTTTTGTCATCGGATCAGGCAGCTCCTGAAGCCAGCCATTGTTGGCAAACCTGCCGTCAAAAATGTTTACATCGGGTTTTATGACAATCTCCATATCCTGAACCGGTGTATGGCCGAGAAATGATTGTATGGATTGCGAAAAATCACCGGAAAGTGTAACCCCAACAGTTTCAAAATGATCAGATGTATCTATACCGTCATGGAGAATCTTTCGCCACTGGCTCTCGAAATTATCAGAATACAGGTTTTGCCAGGTTGCACGAACTAATTCGTAGCCCTCCGTATAGTCACCGGTCAGAATGGTATTCAGAAACTCCACTTCACTCCAGCTTTCGTGAAGTGGTTTTATCTGCGGCTGAATGATAGATCGTGTGCCGCCGTAAGAGTATCCATCGCCCCATGTTTCGAGAAAATGTGACCTGTGAACATGCCAGTTGCATGCTTTGGATGTTTCATCATAATAATCAGAGAGATGAAATTTGGTCTGAACGTTTTCGAAAGCGAGCGTAAAATCAAGATCCGAAGGCGCAGTGAAAATTGGATTTGCACCGATAACAACTGCGGTATCGATGGCTCCGGCTTTCATTTCCTCAATCAGAGAGACAAATTCTTCTCTGTTGTTTTGATTGTCGAGAAAATCGACACTGTGGTAAGTTACTGTGCTGCCTGCGTTATCAAGTGCCAGGTTTATGGCTGCTACTGCTGCGTGAACTGCCGGCCTGTGCCCGTAACCTGCAGTCAGGATTCCGTTGCCACTGTGATTCTGTAACTCTTCGGCAAGAACTTCTATCCATTCATGATCTGCAAAACCATTTGATACATCACTGAATGCCGAAAGTCCGGAAACTGTTTCGGATAATTTCTTTGCGAGGGCATACGTGAAAGCTTCAATTTCAGATGCTTTTAGCTTCAGCCGGTGGTCGGCATATGAACCGGTGTTGGTAAACGTACTCTCAACCGTGTAAATTCGTGACATCGAGTCCTGCGTTGAGCTCACTTTTCTTTTGGATGTCAGTTCAACGGAATTTTTAACGCTGTTTTTATCCGCATGCGGATTCATAAAATCGTGGTCCAGAGAAACAACCAGATCTGCATTTCCGTAATGGTTGACGGTTCTGAGACGCTCCCCAAAAGCCAGTTCCGCTCCCTCGAGAACATTGTTTTCTCCGAAGGGTTCAAATGTAACCCAGCGGGCATTGGGAAACTTTTCCAAAACATCGCGCTTGAGCCTGTTATAGGTTGGGGATGAGTTGGCCTCACTGATAAAAGCAATGTTTCTGTCAGTATCAGAAAAATGGTTCTCTGCAAAATTGATAAAATCGCCGTCAAAAATTTCTTCGCCGTCTTTTCTCACAGATCGTGATCTGTCAGGATCATACATTGAGAGTACAGCCGCCTGATGGTACAGACTGGTTCTGCCATTGCTGGCTTCGTGCAGTTCATTGCCTTCCAGCTTCGTAGGCCGGCCCTCATTGTTTTCAACAAGCAGGCCGGTTACAGTATCCTGAAAAGGCATTGAAGTTGCATAATAGAGAGGTTTTCCTAAGACCAGATCTTCAGGCTGTTCTGTGTATGGTAAAATTTTCTGAACAGGTTTTCGGCAGGCAGCAAATCCGGCTAAGGCAATGGAAGCACCCATTACCCGTAAAAAACTTCTTCGGGAGACCTGGTCTGTCATCTCAGAAGCATTTACAGGAAACTCACGCCCTTCGTATTTCTTATATTCCTCGTTTTGCGCAAGTTCGCCTAAACTTTTCCAATATGTGGTTTGCTTTATTTCATCGCTCATTCGATACAAATACTTTTATTCAAATCCAGATCGTGATCAATTGGTTTAATAATGACAGCCCTGACAATACTGCGGGGCATTTATATTTTGTTTTGCAACAAGTTCCATACCTATTTCAAGCTGATTCTCAACTTGATACCCCATGGTTGTTACCTCTTCAACAGGGCGGACAAATTTTTCAGGCTCTCTGTGGCAGTCAAGACACCATCCCATACTAAGCGGTTCTGCCTGGTGTACTACTTCCATTCTGTCGATTCTGCCGTGGCAAGATTCACAGCCAACTCCAACATTGACGTGAGCACTGTGGTTAAAATAGGCATAGTCAGGCAGCATATGCACACGCACCCATTCAATTGGCTCGCCCGTTTCCCAGCTTTCACGAACCGGTTCAAGAGTTTCAACATCCGTTCTGATCTGGTTGTGACAATTCATACAGACTTGTGTTGCGGGAACATTGGCATGTTTCGATTCATAAACCTGGGTATGGCAGTATTGACAATCCATGCCCAGTTTTCCAACATGTATCTGGTGACTGTAGGGTACAGGTTGTGTGGGAGCATAACCGACATCAGTAAATTCAGGTGAGAAAAAGTACCACACAGCGAAAACAATTCCGTTTAAAAATATGATGACACCTATGAGCAAGCGTTTTGGAACATCATTTGCCCACTTTGGAAAAATCTGAGCCATAAATCAGTAGAAATTAATCAGTTTTTTAAAAAATTTAATATCAGTTTTGGCAGGCATGAAAGTACCGATTTTCTGTAAATCTGCACATAGAAATCGATCTGGTAATCAATATTTAAAATCATTCTAAATAGTTAATCAGAGTGAATATGTATGCCAATTCTTTATGATCAATAAAATATAACAGTTTAATTAAAAATACCTAAAGAATTGGTATTGTAATTCTGTTTGACAGAAGAGACAGGATCACCGGCATCAATTAATTTTTTTCAAGAATTAAACCTGCTGAAATATAGTTAGTTATGAAGTGCATAAATCCCGGATATGGAATTCTCAATATGAAAATAAACTGTAATAGCACAGTAGATAAATTTTTTTTCACGCATAATTAATATTTCAGCACGATATTTTGTGCGCAAAACAGGTTCAAATACAAAAAGCATCTATGAATGAAAATGTAAAAGAAAAAATAACGATTAACGTATTTAAGGAATTAAGTGTACCGAAGGCCATAGGTACAATCATTCTGATCAGTGTTATAGCTTTTTTGTTTCTAATATGGCTGCTCTATTTTAAAGAGACATCTGATACCACAGCTTCCTGGGTTAATCAGCTTCCTGCGCTGAATGCATTGCTGAACAGTGCGAGCACGGTTTTTATCTTGCTTGGTTTCAGAGCTATTAAAAAGAGAGAATTTGTAAAGCATATGAAATTGATGCTTACAGCATTTGTTACATCTGCACTATTTCTGATAAGCTACTTACTGTATCACAACTTTGTTGGACATACTCCTTTTCCGGGTGAAGGGATGATCCGGCCTGTCTACTTTTTTATACTGATAACTCACATTGTTCTGTCTGCTTTCATCGTCCCGCTTGTCCTGACAAGTTTTTATTTCGCTTTTTCCGGGAAGTTTAAAACACACAGGAAGGTATCCAAATGGACCCTGCCGGTCTGGCTCTA
>CAZFAJ010000037.1:0-4325 GCA_964517005.1 uncultured Balneolaceae bacterium
ATCTCATGTTTCTGAAGTATACCTGTACTTTAGGTGGCTGCTCATCCATCTTCTTGCCCAATTCGGTCCAAAGGACATAAAGAATATAGAAAAAAGGCACAGAACTAGCTGTTCCCCAGAATCCGTACATACCGAATAGCGTTTTATCATCAAACGCCATTACCTCACCCGGGTATCCAAGTAGGATCATCAGAAAAGCTGCGATACCTAATTTAGTAAGCAAAGGGCCTTTCACCGTACTCTTAAGGTTCAGAACTAAGATTAGCTCTACCAAGAGCAATGGTACTGTAAGAAGCCAGTCAACGTAGCGATATGCGTCATTGAACGGCTTTCCGGTAAACTCATACATTCCACCAACTAATGCGTATGCTTCATTCCAACTACCGAAAATCCGGAAGTAATGGTAAGAAGCGATACCCACAACCAATGAAGATACGATAAGTGAGATTCTATATTTTGGAGCAACTCGGTGCTGAGCTAGCAAGAAAAATGCAAGCGCTGCAAGCATAGCTGCAATTGTAAAGGAGAGCATATTATAGACTAATAGATACTCACCTGTGCTGATATTTGGTAGATCCATAATGATTTAAATTTTGGTTATTTGAAAATTGATTGAACTTGCAAAAAAAATTTGAAAGTTTCATCTGTTATTTTTCTGGATAGGGTTATTCAACAGAGAAATATGTCAACGAGCTTCTTTCCATCTATCTTGGGCTCTCCAACAAAAGATTGTGCCATCACTATCAAACCCTGATGTCTGTTTTTCCATTTTCAGAAATTGAGGTATTTCTACAATGGAATACCCAATATTGAACTCTTTAACAGCGTTATGTTTGGTAATGTTTGTATTTACATTTGATGATGTAGTAGCCAATTTCTTGAAGGGAGTCCTAACCCGATTCTCACACTCTTCGCGCGTTCCTATCATAACATTTTAAACATTTTCATAAAGGTTTATAAAATTATGATGATCATCGCAAAAATATGTACATGTATAAGAAGAACATTTGCTTACACATTCAAACATAGCATTAGTCTCTCTGAAAAAGGGACTGATTTGCTATCATCACAAACTACAAAACTAAACTTTTTCCATAATCGTTCAGAAAAATTTACACATTTCAAAATGGCTTAATAATTGGAATTAAGTTGATTAAGGAGCTGGTCGGATTCTGTTGAATTTTTTTTAAATGTGTTCATCTCTACTAATGTATGAAATTATGCTCTACATGAATTGGTGTGGTTAAAGTAAAAAAGTGCTACTGTTGATCGTCTCAATCAACCCGCATGTTTAATTTTGATCCCGATAGCGGGCAGCTGTGCCCGGTTCATGATAAGATGGAGCATCGCAGGCGTCATTTAAACTTCTTTGAGCATACCTGCCATATCCATTGTAAGGTTCCCCGTGTGAAGCAGGCCGACGGCACCGTCAAACAAGTGGATGTGCCCTTAGCCCAAAAAGGCAGTGGATGTACAATATTGTTCGAGGCCTACTCCATGATGCTTATTGAATACGAGATGCCGGTCAACCGGGTAGGCTAAGCCATGGGAGAGTATCCGGGCCGCATTTGGAGGATCAATGATCATTTGATTGACCAGGCGTATTCCAAGACCGATCGCAGCCAGGTAGAGCATTTGGGCATTGATGAAACAGGTTCCTGTAAAAGCCACAGCTGCCTTACCGTTGCCGTAGATATGGACGACCGGCGGGTTTGAGGAATAAATGCTTCCTTCGCTAAACAAAATGCAGAAATATTCTTTGGATTTAAAAATTTCTCAATTAAAACTTCTCCCGGGTGTATGTTCTTTTACTTTTCCATGTTATTCTCATTTAATGAGTTTCAATAATTTTAACGTTGTAAGGAAGGCTGAAGGCTTCTGCTAACTTGATTCTAATATTGATTCGATATGCAGTTTTAGCTTCGTAGAGTTTTCGACGACAATTTCATAGGATGCCACCTTTTGTTTAATCAAAGATCCATAAATAATGAGTTTGTTTCTCAGAACAATTACGTCATCTGTATTCAAGAGTTCCATGTCTGTAAAATCAATATTGTTGGTCATCCAATTCAGTAATTCATTCGTAAATTATTCAACTTGATATTCACCCTTCCTGTCACTCCTGTCACTCTCAATGACTAATCCATCATAATAATCCGTTAACATTTTCTGAAGAGCCAAATCCTCAATTAACCGCAGTTTTCCGGACGACTTCATCGAGTTATACGTTGAGGATGTTGGTGCATAATTTTCAACACCGAGAATTGCAGATAGTTGATTGCCAATATGATCTAAACTATCTGTTAGCAACGATTCCAGTAAACTCTCTACGTTTTGCTGATGCTGGATGTTCACAGGTATCTGATACTCCTCATACCTTCGGATATCCTCTGAAAGGTCACCAACCAAAGAATTCATTAATGTCAGGCTTTCATTTCTATCCTGATTAATTTTTGCTCTTTCATTAATATAAAAAGCAAGGTATACACCCAGTATGACCGCGATAAAGTTGAATATGTGGTTTGACCAATTATATTTTCTTTTTTTCATTTTGCACCCTGTGGTTTTCCGGTTTGGCGAGTGTAGGATTCGGAGGCACTTTCCATTCCGAAATGCGATTATTTTATTTAATTACATCTTAGCCAAAAATTTGCTGAGGCGTTGTTATGAGTAGTATTTACTGGTTTTGAATTCTATTTAACTTCCTTTTAAGTCTGAAAGCAATAATTGTTGGAATGAGTGCAATTAATAACCCAATCAATAACCCCTGCATGGTGAATTTCATTGTTTGCGGTGTATCAATATCGTGTCGATGATTCCATATCTCTACAATCTTGCCTTCTTCGTTAATTCTAAAAACATTGATTATCGGAATTGTACCTGAACCAAACATAACCTTTCCTAAGAATGTTGAAGGTTGATAAGTTGCCTCCCAACGAGTAGCTACAAGATCCCCATCAGCTATTTGATAATTGATTTTTGAGTCCCAAGTTCCGTTATCCCAAAAGAGGTCAGCAATTATTTTCTGCTCTATAGCAGGTTCAGTAACTGCCTTTCGATCGCCTATATCGTGAACGACATACTCTTCAGCAACGTAGGCAGCATATTTATCGGTATTATTTGTAAACCAAAGGTCTTGGTAGAAATTTCGGGCAATTTCTTTATTCCTATCCTTTTTGTTGTCCGGTGACAGACTATCATCTTGGGAATACGCATTAGCCCATATTCCTGATATTGCTAACAGCAGTAATATTTGTTTCATAATAGAGGGTTTTATGTTGATTAAATTGTTCGTCAATATTACTCGGGCTCTTAGCAGCCGGCATTCATTAGTTTAATATCGGTTCAGCTAATATCATTATAATATGTGCAAATATGTGAGCCACAAAAGCACTTTCCAGTCCTTTTTTCCAATAAAGCAAACCAAATATTAGTCCAAAGCGCATAAGAATCTCTTCTGTACCCCCCCCCGTATAAAAACCTGGCTGCAATAGTTTTTTTAGTGATTGGGCTAATTCTATGAACTCTTAAGGCAAAATTGTTACATATATACGCTGTTAGTGGATGATTTTATTGGTTCAAATGTGCTAATTTTCTATACAATTCAAGATGTGCAGATGTAAATGCATATGAATTATTAAAATCGTAAAAATTCTTATTAGCTGAATTTTTTACGATAATTGTATGTGTTGTAGGATTGACATAGATGTGCTGATTAAAAATACCAATCGCCATAAATTCCCCTTCTTTGCCATCTGGTATCCACCATTGATATCCATAACCAATTCCTTTGCTTTCTGAATTTTTACTTTGGGGCGTTAAATGTTCTTCCGTAATACTGAGAGATTACTCAATCCAGTTTGCAGATACAATTTGGTTTCCCTCCCAATTTCCTTTATTAAGATATAGCCTACCTAATTTAGCAAAATCTCTTAAAGTAGCATTTAGCCCTCCATTTGCTTGCTCCATTCCGTAGGTATCGGCTAGCCAATAGGCATCATATTCACTACCCGTAGGTTTCCATATTTTTTCTTCCAAATAGTCTGTTAAGCTTTTACCCGTAGCTTTTACTATAATCATACCTAATATATGTGTATCTATACTTACATATTTATTGTAGGTGCCTGATGGCCTTTCATTTTCTAAAGTGGCGGCAAATTCGTCTTGAGACCCTCCAAAAACAAAATCTTCCCAATATCTATTAATATCTGACGTAGGGTCACTGTAATCCTCATTAAATTTAACACCAGAGGACATTTGTAAGACATCTTTAATTTTAACATTATCGTATCCCGAGCCTATTAATTCTGGTAAATATTCATCCA
>CAZFAJ010000037.1:4425-26151 GCA_964517005.1 uncultured Balneolaceae bacterium
TTAATTTTAACATTATCGTATCCCGAGCCTATTAATTCTGGTAAATATTCATCCACAGTTTGATCTATGCTTTTGATATGGCCTTCTTCAATTGCTATCCCAAATAAAGTAGAAACATAAGATTTTGCCATTGACCAGGAAATATGTCTTGTATCTTCTTGCTGTCCCCTCCAGTAATTCTCGTATTGAATGGTATCATTTTGAATAAAAAGAAAACCTTGTGTGTAGGAAGAGTCAATATACTTTTGGGTATTAAATACAGATTCTTTGTATACAAAAGTTGAAGGCAGTGTAATGTTATTGATACGAGGAAATATAAAGGGTTCATCAGCTTTATCAACTTTCTTAGTAGGAACATATTCATCCATATTGGTAAATGTATATTCCAAATTTTCTAAAGCCATTGCTTTCTTAAACATTATTGCCTTTCTAATCGTAGGCACGTAGATCATTGCCACGATTATTAAAATCATCAATAAGATGATAGAGGGGATTTTGAGTTTTTTAAAATTCATACTTTTAATTTTAGTACTAACTTTAATTTGCCACCAACAACAGGCTAAGACCAACTCCACTTATCATTTATTTATGAAAGCGATCTGCGAATAAGGTTGGGATTTTTTAGCATCACCATTGCTATCGATTTATATGCTGCGAGATCATTGCTAAACTATTTGAGCCCATCAGAAAAACAGAAAAAAGCGATCTGGTTTCCCGAAGAGCTGAATATTCAGCAGGATGCACTGGACTACCACTCTCTTTCCGATGATGAAAAAGATCTATTTGACACAGCAGTTGGCTATTTCTGCTCTTCTGAACTGCTTGTCCAGAATGTACTGGTCAACTCGTTTTTTCCCATGCTGAATGATCCGCACGCTAAAATGAGTTTCAGCACGCAGCTCTTCATGGAAAACATCCATAGTGACTTTTTTGAGATAGTGCTGCAGAGCTTTGATATGGATCGCGAGAAGATGTACCAGGTTGCTTTTAAAGATCCCATCCTGAAGAAAAAGCAGGACCTCATCGTAGAGGAGATTGATAAAATCAGCTATGGCAAAATTGATCCCGAGACACTGCAGGGCAAAAAAGATGTACTTCGCGCTATACTGCTGAACAATATTGTGATGGAGGGAATATATTTCTACTCCTCATTTGCCCATTTTTTCGCACTCAAAGATATGGGGAAGATGAAGAACGTAGTATCCGGCGTTGAGCTGGTGCTGATCGATGAATCACTCCATCTGCAAAATGGCATTGAATCAATTTTGATTATGCTGGAAGAGACTCCGGAAATCGCCGAAGACACCCAATATGTAAATGAGATACGCGACATCATTCTGAAGGGCGCTTACCTTGAAATCGAGTATGTTCAAGCCAGGTTCAAAAATAAGATCATCCTCGGTATTACCGGTTCAGAACTTGAAAAGTATCTGAAATATATCACGGACCGAAGGCTCGAAGAGCTCGGGTTCAGCCCGGAGTTTTATATCAATGAAAATCCGTTAAAATTCCTTCAAAAAGAAGATGTGAAGAAGCTGATCAACTTTTTTGAAGTCTCCTCAACTGAATACACAAACTATTAATCAGGAAATCCCTATGAAACGAACAGTCATAAAACGAAACGGATCGGAAGAGACATTTGAAACACAAAAAATCATGAATGCCATTTTTGAAATTCTTTCAGGAATGGATGTAGAAGATAATTATGAAATTGTGTTTCAAATTATGAAGGAACTCGACCTCAAACTTCCCGAAAAGGTGAAAACAGAAGAGATTGATCAACTACTGCTCAAAGCGATCGAGCAGCTGATCCCCCAGCATCCCATGTATGATAAACTCTCTGCCCGACAGCTAATGAAACAGATCAACAAAAAAATCGACCGGAGACTCGGTGATTTCTCATCCTACCTCGAAGAAGGAATCCGTGAAAACCTCCTGATCGAAGATCTGCTTGAATTTGACTTAGACCTGCTTTCATCTTCTATGGATTATTCGCGGGATGAACTTTTCGGGTATTTTGGACTCACTACGCTTCGCGACCGCTACTTAATGCGCGACCGAAATAACGAGACCATCGAAAAGCCACAGTGGTTTTTTATGCGGGTAGCGATGGGAATTGGCAACTCCAACGAGGAGGTGATCAAGATGTACAATAAGCTTTCCCGTCTTGAATACCTCCACTCCACGCCAACACTGTTCAATTCCGGAACGCCGATGTCTCAATACTCATCTTGCTACGTAAGTGTGGTTGATGATTCCCTTGACTCGATCATGCATAAAGCCAAAGAGACAGCCTTTTTGGCGAAACATGCGGGCGGTGTTGGAACCGACGTGAGCAGAATCCGGTCCACCGGGTCGCCCATCCACACTCTCAATGCACAGTCATCGGGCGTAATCCCGTTTATTAAGATGTACGATACACTGATCAACTCCATTCAGCAGGGTGGCCGGCGGCGCAGTTCACAGGTCATTTCTATACAGCCCTGGCACCTGGACATTGAAACCTTTCTCGATCTTCGTGAAACGACCGGTAATGCCTATTTCCGAACCCCTTCACTGAACACCAAGCTATGGATGCCGGACGAAATGATGAGGCGTATAGAGAATGGTGAGCCGGTCTACCTTTTTGATCCCGGTGAATGCCCGGAACTGGTGGATTCATTCGGCGATGATTTTGCGAAAAAATACAATGAGCGGATTAAGCAGGCCGAAAGCGGTAAGCTTCATCAGCACAAAAAACTGGAGGGACAGACCTTTTTTAAGAAATACCTTTTTAAATTAGCCAAAACCGGGCACCCCTGGTTGATCTTTAAAGATGAGCACAATCGGAAAAATCCGTGTCCGCAGTACAGTGTTATCAATAGCTCCAATCTATGTACGGAAATTTCCATACCGAACCGTCCGGACTCAACGGCTGTCTGTACGCTTGCCTCCCTGAACCTCTCGAAACACGTAAAGCCTGACCATTCAGACTTTGACTGGGACATGATCAGGGATAGCCTGGAAACCATGGTAATGGGGCTGGACAATATTCTGGATAAAAACTTTTATCCCTCGGAAGATGCCCGAAAAAATACGATGGACCTGCGTCCTCTTGGCATTGGCCTGATGGGATATGCCGAGGCGCTTGTAGATCTCAATGTTGCCTACGATTCTGAAGAGGCTGTCATCCTGGCAAGAAAACTGGGAGCATTTATGCGCGAGGTTTGTTTCGAAAAATCAGAAGAGCTGGCCGAAGAGCGAGGTGCATTTGCCCATTATGATGAAATGGCTAAAAACGGAACAGGTTATGATTACAAACCAAGGAGAAACGCGGTATTGTTGGCCATTGCCCCGACGGCCACAATATCCATCATCTCAGGCACCACATCCTCTATCGACAGCTATTTCAGCAATCTCTATTCGAGGGATACCCTTTCAGGCAAACATATCGTCATCAATCGTCAGCTGATTGAGGAGCTGGATAGCAAGAACCTGTGGGATGACCGGATGGCAAACCTCATCAAACAGTACAACGGTTCTGTACAGCTGATTGAGGAACTGGACGGCGTAATCGACAAGGAGATCTACAAAACAGCCTACGAAATCCATCCCAAACGTCAGATTGATATTGCGGCTGCATTTCAGGAATCCATAGACCAGGCCGTATCCAAATCGATCTACATTGATGAACTGATGAGAAGCGATATGTCGGATATCTATACCTACGCCTGGAAAAAGAAACTCAAATCCACATATTACTGCTTTATCGATAAAGTCATCAGGGGAGAGAAATACACCTCTTCGGTGAATAAAAGAGGTAGTCGATCCGGGTTTGGCGGATTTGACAATAACTCAAAAAAAGCTGATAAGGCCGTTGAAAGTTCAAAACAGACTCCTGCTAAAAAGCGGGGATTTGGAGCTGCAACATCCAAACCAGAGGCAGAGATAAATGAGGAGCTGATAGTAAAAGCTCGCACTAAGTTTGGGGATGATGTCGTGGACGAAGCATTGGCAGCTGACGGAGATTCTTGTCCTACTGACCCGATGTTGCGAAAAATCTGTCCGAGTTGTGAATAGACATTAAAATCAGAGACCCTTATTTAGTTATAAGGGTCTTTTAATACACCTTTCTATCAACCGTTGAACACCTTTCCGCTTTAAATTTTTGCCTATAAACACAATTTTGCTCTTTTTCTTTTCTCCATCTTTCCATTCACCAAACAGCTCTAAACCGAGTCGATTACCCACAGATTGGAGCAGATATTTCTGCTTTTCATCATCCGAATAGACAATTCCTTTAACTCTGTATATATCTTTCGCCTGAAAAGTCAGATATGCAAATAACTGGTTATAGAGTAATTTTATGTCGATCGGGTCATCGTAAACAAAAGAGTGAGTTACGATATCCGTATGCTGATGTGTAGTAGCTTTCCCGGAATCATCATGTTGATTTGAATCATGGTGATGGTCGTACTTACCTTCTTTCGAATGATTGTCTGTGCTGTTATTTAGTTGAAAGGATAATGATTCACTCATGAAGAGGGGATAAGTATCCTTTTCTTTCACTACCACTTCGGCAGTTGGATTAATACCCTGCAAACTCTGTTTCAGTTCATCTACATACCCATCTATTACCAAATCGGTTTTATTGAGAAGTAAAATATTGCTAAATGTGATTTGTTTACGAGCCTCCTCTGTTTCCTTAAGTTGATCTTCAATTCGTTCGGCGTCTATGAGGCAAATAACATGATGCAGCTGAAACCTTTTTTTTACCGCGGGATGAATGAGAAACGGCTCAGAAATACCTGCGGGATCCGCTACTCCGGTTGCTTCAATGATAAGTTCATCAAACTCGTCTGCCCTGGTATATAACTCGTTCAACAGCTCGTAAAGATTCTCATTGAGAGTACAGCAGAGGCACCCGTTGTTCATTTCAACAATATCGTCGGATGAGCGTACAATCAGATCTCCATCTATGCTCTCTTCACCAAATTCATTTTCTATAATTGCAAAACGGGTATCGGGCTTGCTTTTTAGAATGTGATTCAGGTATGTAGTTTTGCCGGCACCCAGGAATCCGGTCAAAATGGTTGTTGGTATAATTTTATCAGCCCGCTGATAGTTACCATTTCTCTTCATTTTCATTATTTCTCTTTCTGTTCGCACTCCCTGCATATTCCTTCTGCCAGAAAATTAAACCTATCAATCTTGTAGTCTTCAAGATGCTGAAGGTAAACCTCAGGCAGTTCCGGCAATTCGATTACAGTGTGGCATGATTTGCATTTAAAGTGAGGGTGATTCCAGGTATCTTCACATCCCGAATGATTGTCGAATACGTAGCTTGTGCTGCCGTTTAAATCAACAAGTTTGCAAAGTATATTGGCCTCACTGAGTGAGCTTAGGATTCTGTAGATACTCACCCGGTCTATGTCATCCTTGAAAACAGACTCCAGATTGGAAGGCGTATAAGCACGGTCAGATTGTATAAAATAGTTCAACAACGTACGCCGGTGAGACGTAACTCGTAACTGATTTTCTTTAAGAATTTCCGAAGCCTTCATCATCTTATTTCGGATTCAACAGTTTATAGAATTCATTTCGTACTTCAACTTCTTCAAAAACGCCTGAATACTCCAAGGTTGTGGTTCTTGTTGTTTTATCATTCACACCACGCGTAGAAATACATGTATGTTCTGCTTCAACGATAACAATAACGTTGTTGGTCTCAAGGGCAGTTGTAAGTTCATCGAAAATTTGAATGCTTAGCCGTTCCTGTACTTGCGGACGCCGGGCATAATAGTTTACAATGCGATTAATTTTAGACAGCCCAATCACCTTTCCACTTGAAACGTAACCGACATGGGCTTTACCAATGATGGGCAGAAAATGATGCTCACAAGCGGAACTAAATGATATATCACTTTCTACGAGCATTTTTTGGTATTCGTATTTGTTTTCAAAGACCGCAAGCCTGGGTTTATTATTAGGATTAAGTCCCTCAAACATCTCTTTGACGTACATTTTAGCTACTCTGTACGGCGTACCCCTCAAACTCTCGTCCTCCATATCCAAACCTAACTCCAACATGATGTTGTGAAAATGTTCCTGAATAGCCTCTATTTTTTGTTCATCGGTTTTCAAAAAAGCATCCGCCCTGAGGGGGGTATCTATGGATGTCATTTGATGGGCATCACCCAGTATGTCGAACTGTTCGATATTTTCCTGCTTCATTTTTCTAAAAATTCTAAGCTGTTGTCGTTCAAATTCAAAGCCCGGTAAAAGCAGGCTTTTCTGTTATTTCCATGTTGATTAAACGTGTGACAAACCCCGCCTTTCAAAAGGGTTACTTTATAGACAAAAGCATCCTGATCACAGTCTATGAGCACCTCATCAAGCTGCAGGTAGTTACCGGAACTCTCCCCTTTTACCCAAAGCTTTTTTCTGGATGTGCTGTAAAATGCCGCTACTCCATTTTCAATGCTGTATTGAAAGGCTTCTTCATTGACAGAGGCAAGCATTAATATTTGCCCGGTTGATGATTCCTGAACGGCAACCGGTAAAATACCGCCTCTCTTTAAAAATTGAGGGCAAATAATTTCTGTCTCTTCAATATCACTTTTTTCTAAAATCATCTGGCGTATATAAATATTTGTGCGTTATACTTTTTTAGTGCCTGGAAGGGCCTTTAGCTTCACCCGGCGCAACTTTTTTGCTGAAGTGAACCAATCAAAACCTTCTCTTATTCAACAGAGTTACCAATATAAGAAAAATATATAAATGCAACAGTGTTGCATGAAGAAATTATCTATGTTAAACCGGATTATTCACAAAAGCCTGTCCCGACGAATTCGGGGAAATTTATTCATGAAGTACGCGCTTCGCGTACCATGGATAAATTTCGAAGCTCTTTTTTGGTACTCAGATTTGAGCTATTTGGCAACAACTATTAAATACCGATTATAAAAAACACACTGACTGTACAAAATCAATCTATTTATTAGGTTTAAAGAAGCCAAATATAGAATTCATAAACCAAAACCCGCTACTATTGTGCCATATGGCACTAACAAAGGGGTTGAACTACAGTAAATCCGTACAAATTTTTTATTTAACCATACCATCCAATGTGTAAGCAAAAAAAAACCGGGCCCATCTCACCTAATTTGGATGAGCCGCGGTAATTTAGAACTTTATTTTATTACTTTCCTATCTCCTATCTATTTGGTAGAAAATGGAATTCGAACTTTGAACTGCACATTCCTGCCGGGATTTAACGCATATCCTTTGTACGTATCCAAGAAATCGCGGTGTGCTTCGTCAAACAGGTTGTCTACCCCAACTTGAACAAACCAACTCTGCCCGCCGACCGGAATATTACCACCGGTAGTTACATTTACCAACGTATATGAGTCGGTAGAAGCCACGCCAAAATCACTGAATTGTGGTGCATTGCCAAACTGCCAGAATGGTTCAAACCGGCCGGCAGCATCCTTATCGGAAGTATGATTAACCTCTACATTAAAATATGGATTTTGCAACGGTCCGAGTTGATCTCTGGTAAATTCCACTTCGCCTGTGGTTCGGGTTGGAGGCATAAGTGGAAGCTCATCCTCGGTATCTTTATTCTTGCCATTTACCTTTTCAAATGTCCAGTTCAGTTTCATCCAGGGCAACAACTGGGCCGATGCCGATACATCACCGCCCAGCAACCGGGCATCATTTTGGACATTCTGGAGGATAGGCGGACCGTTTTGTCCGGCAAATTCGCCGGTATTAACCAGGAATATGTAATCATCTATTTTATTTCTGTAAAAAGTAGCTGTGAATTCATATTTGGATGACCGCCAGCGCACCGAAAAATCTGTATTAAACGATCTTTCTGAAACGAGATTGGGATCACCGCTCTGGAATGCTGCAATTCCCCCGTGTACCCCATTTACATGCAGGTCGAAAAGACTTGGAGCACGGAAGCCTGAACCAAAATTTGAGGCCAGGGACAGTTGCTCGGTTACGCGATAGTTTAAGCCAACAGATCCGGTAACCACATCAAAACTTTGATCCAGTACATCATCGGTTTCACCGGCTTGCCTGTCTGGCAGTTCAAGTTCATCATTGGGCAAAACATCCTGCCTTCTGATATCACCCCGGATACCCAGGTTCAGAGTCAAATCACCAAACGAAGCTTTCTCAAACGCCCAGAAGCCATAATTATTGATATCACCAGTTGGTACCAGCGGTACAGGACCAACACTGGTCTGATCATCCCTTTTAAACTCAAAACCAAACTGACCTGAGAAGATACCCAGTTTATTATGAGAGGCCTCAAGCCGACCGATAAATGTTTCCCTAACAATATCAATTGCTAGATCACTGTTGGTTAATTCTTTGCGCGGTATCGCATTGCCTCCGCCCGGTGATGATTCCCGGGAGTTTCTTCCATAGGAGAATAGTGGTTTTAATAACCAGTTGTCGTTTAGCACAATATTTGCTTCGGCCTGCACAATATCGTTCTGAAGTATCTGCCCCAAACCTTTTCCGTTGGGCAGCAAAAAATTATGCTGGTTTCCATAACGTTCATATCTAACAGAGACACCACCAAAACCGGCTTTATACCCCACGCCGGCACTTCCGTTAATCTGGCGGAAATCAGTAAAATCCAATTCATCTGAAAACTTTGGTGCATCAGTTTGATCTGTTTCCTGAAATGTGGCCACATCCGGTGCTGTCACATTTCCGGTACTCCTTGCCATAAATGTACCTGTAAAACCAAAACCTCCTGAGGCTCCTTCCAGGTGAAGGCCGCCGGCATATTCCTCATTATTAGAGTAAAATTCATTAATAACTTCTCCCTCTACAAAGGAATCTCTGCCCAGTGCATCAGGGGGATGATGAGAAATTGTATTTATAGCTCCACCCAGGGCATCGGAGCCGTACTGTATACTGGAGGCTCCTCGTACAACTTCAATGCGTTCAGCCATGAAAGGGTCGACATTGGGGGGATGACGCACGCCATACTGTTGAAATTCGAGAGCAGCACTGTTTTTAAGCACTCGAACACGGCTCCCACTTAACCCTCTGATAACCGGTTTCCCAACTTGAGATCCGGTCGAAATTGTGGTAACGCCGGCCATTTTCTCAAGGCTGGCACCGAGCGAAGTTTTTTGACCCTTAATTTTCGCAATACCATCAAGTGATTGAACATCGGCAGGTATACTCATCGGGTCATCAGCTGTGGGCGAGCCGGTAACCGTAATGGAACCGGGCGTCATTGTCGAGGGAGTGAGCGTTATATTCAGCTCAACCGGTGTACCTTTCGTGATAGTTATTGTTTTATTTTTGGTTTGAAAACCAATAAACGAAAATACGATCTTGTATTCACCACCCGGTAAATCAGTTAATTTATATTTGCCATCCTCATCTGATGCGGTACCCCGGTGCAGTTGCGGTATGGATATATTAACACCCGGCATTGCACGCTCCAACGTATCGGTGATGGTTCCTTTAATTGTGGTAGTACTTGATTGTGTTTGTGCATGTACACTTTGCCATTCAATAAGCAATGCAAAAAGGAACAGTAAAAAAAATTTTGTGTATGTTGTATTTTGATCTGACATAATAGCTGTTTTATTATTTAGATTGTTTAAGTTAGTTAGCCCACGTATCTCACTCTCACCACAATGGTTTTGCTGCGACTTGCCCTCAGCAAATTTTGACTTCGTGAGATATCCCGGTTAGGCTGGCGGAAATTCAAATGAGTTGGTAATTGTGCTTTTTTTCCGAATCACGGGAAAGGGATAATTGAAGTTATAACTTCCTCTTCCCATTTAATGGAGGCGACTTATTATTCAGATCGGATATAAAATCTTCAACATGTAATCGATAATTACTTGATCCCCCATACTCCACTAAATGCTGGACCGAAAGTCCTTGCTTTTTCCCTGTTGGGATAGCCTGCAACAAATCCATACAGGCAATGCAGTCTGGAGTTTTCATATCCAGCTGTTGCTCAATGATATAATCGTTCGACAGAGAACTGGAAGGAAATTGATGAAGATGAAATGAAGATCCAATCATACATACTACTACCAGCAGTATTATCGTCTTTGCCACGCTGCCGGTAGTTTGATGCATGATTTTTAATTGGGTTTGAGAAATTTCAATTCCGTATTAATATCACTTGTGGACTACTTCTGTTGCATCAAGCTTGTGATGCGTGAAAGATATATGTATTTTTATACACACTCAAGTAAGTATTAGTTAGCAAATTATGTCAGATTGGGTGTAATAGGAGCCTCTTGAGAATGGCTGCTAAACAAAAAAATGTAAGCTTCTGTTACTTTTTTACAACCTTGCTACTATAGAACATGAAGAAATTACTAATTGGGGTACTTGTTTTTCTATGCTCCGGCTACGGTGCAATCTGGGGTCAGACAAATTATCAAAATTCAAATCAAATAGACCTTGTTCTCGTTGCCTGGAATGTTGAGCATCTGGCCGAAAATAACGATGAAGGCTGCTTTCCAAAAAATAATAGAGATTAATATACACAAGGCATGACCAAATCGAATTTTTATTATACAGAAATCGCTATCGTCGGGGCGGGAGCTGCCGGTATAGGAATAGGCGTAATCCTGCAATCACTGAATTTACCGTTCACCATCCTTGAAAAAGATTGTGTGGGAAGCAGCTTTAAGAAGTGGCCAAGCGAGATGCGTTTTATCTCTCCCTCTTTTACCGGCAACTTTTTTGGCCAGGTAGATCTGAATGCAATCACCCCAGATACGTCTCCCGCATACATGTTGCAAAAAGAACATCCCTCAGGCACAGACTACGCCCGATATCTTGAAGGAGTGGCAAAGCATTTTGAGCTGCCGGTACAAACAGGATATGAAATCAAAAACGTAGCCAGACAAAACAACCTATTCAGACTGGAGACAAATCGAGAGGCCATTTTTGCCTCTTATGTAATATGGGCGGCTGGAGAGTTTCAATATCCTAACAAGGAACCCTTTAAAGGAGCGGAATATTGTATCCACAATTCGCAGGTACGATCCTGGGAAGATTTATCGGGTGATGATTTTGTCGTTATCGGGGCTTACGAGTCTGGAATGGATGCGGCTATTCAATTGGCTAAACGTCATAAAAACGTAATGCTGCTGGACTCGGAAAACCAACTTGATAATGAGGAGAGTGATTCCAGTTATTCGCTTTCTCCATACACCCGAAACCAGTATGAACAGTACAAGGACAATATATACCTGAAAAACCAAGCTCAAGTGCTATCCGTGACAAAAAACGGGAACTATGAGGTTCAAACAAGGAACGAGACTCTTCAAATACCAACGCAACCGATTCTGGCTACCGGATTTGATACTAGCCTGGTACTCGTCAATGAGCTATTCTCTTTTAAAGACGGGGTGATTCAGTTAACCGAACATGATGAATCCACAAAAACAAGTGGGCTTTTTCTTGCAGGCCCCCAGGTACAGCACGATAATGCCATTTTCTGTTTCATTTACAAATACAGGCAACGATTTCCCATCATTGCAGCCGCCTTAGCTGAGAGAATCGGCATCGAAGAAAAGAAAATCGAAGATATGATAGCCTACCACCAAGAGATGAATTTTTACCTCAAAGATCTGTCATGCTGTGAGGATGAGTGCGCATGCTGATGCTATCTCAAATTCTTACAAAATATCGCGTAACAATCCTATTGTTATCGGCTATTATAGCCGGATCTATGACTGGATTGACAGTACCGGATGCCTCTGTAGTGTTGGGAGAATATGTGGATATAACTATTTTGGTGCTTGTATTTCTCATTTTTTTGGAAGTGCCGTATGAAAAGCTTGCAGAAGCAGCAGGCCAGATTACATTTATCAGCGTAACCTGGATTACAAATTTCATTATCATACCTCTAACAGGGTTTGGAATTGCCTACCTGTTCCTCGGAAATCAACCGCTGCTGTTTGTGGGATTGCTGATCTATTTTATGTCTCCCTGTACGGACTGGTTCCTGGCTTTCACCAAAATTGCCAATGGCGATACCGCAACCGGATCTATTCTGATCCCGATCAATATGATCTCCCAACTCCTGCTCTACCCGGTTTATCTTTTTATATTTGCCAACAGGTATGCCTCGGTTCCGCTGACAGATATGATGCAAACCTTGGTGAACTGGTTTCTATGGCCATTTCTGTTGGCAATTATCCTGCATGTGGCTATTAAAAAAGTGACAACTGTTTCAACATATGAGAGAATACAACATGTGAATACGCGTATTATTGAAGGGGTACTTACGCTTTTGGTCTTCATCATCTTTGCCGCCAATATAGCCACGATCAATCAACACATTACATGGTTCTCAGTCATACTAATTGCCGTATTCGTGTTCTTTGTTTTGGTTTACTTGTTGACTGAGAGAATATCACACTGGCTGAATTTTTCTTATTCACGGAGAGTGTTATACACCATGACAACCTCGGCAAGAAATGCGCCCCTGATGCTGGCAGTTACGATAGCTGCATTTCCTGATCAACCACTGATATACGCTGCCATAATTATCGGTATGCTCGTTGAATTCCCTCATTTGACCGTAATTTCAACGCTCATCTCCCGGGATTTCAAGACAAGCCCTCTTACTGTCTCAGATTTGTGACTTATGAAAGTCAATGGTTCTACCCCCTCATTTCTCAAAAAATAATTTGCTTGTCGGGCAGGTATTCATTGCATTTACATTGAAATAGATAGAATAAAATAATTACGTTCTGTACAGCAAGTCGGGATTTTTATTCAGTATTGGTATATTTACATCATGACAATACTAAAATCCACTACATCCATTTTGATACTATTGATTTTGGCCCTGCAATGGATAAGTTGCGGCAATTCCACGACTGGTCGCAATGGAAATACAAATGAACTCCTAACACCCGGATGGCATGATGAACAATCAATTACAGTTAGCGATTTGAGACGGTTTTACCGGTATTATATTCCCGACTCGCTCTCATCGGAACAGCCGCCGGTGGTATTTTTTCTGCATGGCGGTAATCAAAGCATGCGTAAATCCATGCCGCCTGCGGACAATGGTTCTGCCGCATGGCCGGATGTGGCCGATAAACACGGATTCATCCTGATGGTTCCAAACGGTACCAATCCTGAAACAGCAGATGCCTCGGGCGATGAACAGCGCTGGAATGACTGCCGGGTAAAGGCTCCTGACGTGGATGTAAATGATGTAGATTTTCTACGTACGCTAATGGACTGGTCAGTAGAAAACCTGGAAATTGATGCCGCAAGAATATACGTTACCGGCGCCTCAAATGGTGGATTAATGACCTTTCGTGCAGCCATAGAACTACCGGATAAAGTGGCGGCCGCAGCACCGTTTATTGCCAACAACCCGGTCGAATCCGAATGCCCGCCGGCCACTCCAACACCTATTATGATTACCGTTGGCACTGAAGATCCGCTAATGCCTTATACAGGGGGCGAAGTTGCCGGTTCGGGATCATTTGTGGTGTCTGCAGACTCAACCCGTGATTTTTGGGTAGAGTTGAATGGAATTACCGGTGAACCAACACCAGCCACTCTCCCCGATATTGCTCCCAATGATGAATCTGTAGTAGTAGAAGAAGTCTTTCAGAATGTAAACGGAACGTTGGCTGTCCGATACCTGCGTATGGTGGGAGCCGGTCACTCTATGCCCAGCACCAGCCGGAAACTGCGGCCCGCGATAGAAGCATTTTTAGGCCCACAAAACAATGATATCGAAGGAGCGGAGCAGGCGTGGCAATTCATGTCGCAGTTTTAGATGCTATATACTGACAGTCGCTATAGATGGCTTACTGGAAATGCACTATTTATTCAAAAAAGGGGAGTAGTTCCTAAAATAATTTCAAGGTTGTATTGCTGAAATTATGTGTGTATAATTATACGCATTTAAATAAGTATATTCAGAATTTTGAATTATCCGGAATGGAGAAAACAGTATTTGAAAACATAAACTGGGACAAAACAGGAATAGTACTTGCCGGTCTTTGCGGGATTCATTGTATTCTATTTCCAGTTTTAATTGCATTAATGCCTTTATGGACGCTGGGATTAGAAGTACAGCACTGGATTCATCCGGCTTTTTTGGCATTAATAATCCCCACAATTGTGCTGGCCGTGAAAAAATCAAACGGGAACCGAATGGTGAGCATATTACTACTTACCGGCATCACTATTCTGACCCTGGCATGGCTAATGCATTCATGGATAGGGCATACGGCTGAAACAATTGCCACTCTTGCAGGAAGTGGCATACTTGTTGTCGGTCACTGGCAAAATTACAAACACCATTCAGCCCTCTCTTGCTCCACCAACAATACATATGGTACTCATTTCAACGATTAACGCGTTTTCATGTTGATGTATTACGGCAGAGAATAGCTACTCCCACCGCCTCGTCAGATGCCACTCTCCGCAAATGTCACACTGACAGTCGTTTTGCGGTCCCTGATCCGGCTGAAAATTGCGGTGGATATGGATATCAATCAGGAATGTTTCTGACAGAAACTCTGTGGCGTATTGGTTATTATCTGTGGGGCATTTCATGATTTAGTATCTGTAGATTTGCCATAAAACTCTATAACAATGAGTTTCAGTGTCCTGATTGATTTTAAGATTTATACATCGTCAATCAGCGTAGAACGTCTATTCACCAGCGTTTTTTGTCTGCAGCAAGCTCTTTTCGAATCTTCGCGATTTTATTCCTAACTCTTTCTTTCTGTTTATCTGTCATTTTTATCGGTATTGTTCACATTCGGACACAACTGACTTCACTTAAGATAACGTAAACTGCTATCCTCACATGTTTCCTTTTTGGTATACTCATCGTGGTTAATCACCTGATCTGGTATCCCGCTTTCTTTGTAATATATTTCAGATTATTCAAATGCGGCTCCACTTTAAGACGTTCTACCTGAGCTCAATACGATCAAACTCTTTAATATTCCCTAAACAAACTTTTAATAACGATGAACACATGCTGGAATTTCGATAACACCTACAAGAATCTACCTCAGGATTTCTACTCCATTGTTGATCCAATGCCGGTTGAAAAGCCGGAGTTAATTCTGCTAAACTCCCGATTGACTGATAAGCTTGGGCTGGATTTTTCCGAAACAGAACCGGATGCACTTGCTTCCATTTTTGCCGGAAATCAACTGCCTGAAGGTGCAGAACCGATATCTCAAGCCTACGCGGGACATCAATTTGGGCACTTTACCATGCTGGGAGACGGAAGAGCTATTGTGATTGGTGAACACCTTTCCACGGATGGAAAAAGATACGATATACAGTTCAAGGGGAGCGGCAGAACTCCCTATTCGAGGTCCGGTGATGGGCGTGCTACCCTTTACTCAATGCTCAGGGAGTATCTGATCAGTGAATCTCTGCACCATCTTGGCATTCCTACATCCGGGAGTCTTGCTGTGGCGGAGACAGGACAGCCTGTCTATAGAGAAACTGTCCATCCAGGGGCTGTACTTACACGAGTGGCTTCCAGCCATATTCGCATCGGGACCTTTGAATATGCAAGCCGTTTTCTTTCCCGTAAAAAGCAGCAAGAATTTCTTGATTACACCATCGACAGGCACTACCCTGATTTGGAGGAAACAGAAAACAAAGCACTGGGCCTGTTGAAACGCGTTGCTGAAAAACAGCTATACCTGGTTTTAGAGTGGATGCGAACCGGATTTATTCACGGAGTGCTGAATACAGATAATATGAGCATCAGCGGTGAATCGATCGATTTTGGGCCATGCGCATTTATGAACTCATTCGATCCCTCTACTGCCTTCAGTTCGGTTGATATCAACAAGCGCTATGCCTTTAGCAACCAGCCGGGAATCATACAGTGGAATCTGGCCATTTTAGCAGGCACGCTTCTCCCCTTCATTGATGATGACGAAGAAAAGGCGAGAGAAATGGCACAGGGAGTGATTCAGGAGTTTGAGCCACGTTTTAAAGACAAGTGGTATCGGATGATGGGAAAAAAACTCGGTTTTAGTAAATTGGCCAAGCAAGAAAAAGATCTGACCGATCATCTTATTACATGGATGGAAAAGTCCAAAGCCGATTACACAAATACCTTCCTGGTAATTGCCAATCCTGATGAAACGCCCGACCATTTTAAAGCTGATCAGGAGTTCTGGAATTGGCACGAACAATGGAGAGCTGCTATTGAAAATCATCATGGTAACCTCAGGAAGGTTCGCAGGCGAATGTCTCAAATAAATCCACTCTTTATCCCCAGAAATCATCTCGTTGAAGAAGCCTTAACAGAAGCTTCTTCTGATGGTAATTATGCAAAATTTCATGCTCTGCTTGAAAAACTAAAAAATCCTTACCGGGGCCAGTGGCAAGCAAACGATCTACAACTTGTGCCCCCCGGGTTTGATAAGAAATACAAAACCTTTTGCGGTACCTGACTCACTGCCTGGTTTGATAAGTTTGATGAGTTTAAAAAAGTGGCTCAGCGGGGAACCTTGTGGTTTGGGTCTTTTTGAATAAAAGTTCTTTATTTTAGTAGACATATTAATAATAGTTTCGTTTTTTATCGAAGTTGAAATCGAACCATCGATTCGAAAGTATTTACAAACAAAGAAGTAACGATAACGAAGAAATTTAGCGAAAGCACGGTTTTACAAAGCCTTCTGGTAGTTCATTAGAATTTAGACCGAATATTGAATGATAACAGGCCTTAGTGATGTTAAATATTCCAAATGAATAACTGTAAATTAAAATCGACTTCAATATGAGTTCCACACAAAAATCATTAGTGAGTACCGAATGGCTGGAAGCCAATATGCAAGATCCCAATATCCGTATTGTTGAATCAAATGAAGACCCGTTGCTTTATTTCGACAGTCATATAAAAGGAGCAGTACACGTCGATTGGACCAACGATTTGAATGACCCCTTGCGGCGCGACTATCTCAGAAAAAGAGGAATTTGAAAAACTGTGCTCCGAAAAAGGCCAAATGGTGGATGTACGAAGTCCGGAAGAATTTAGCGGTAAACGGCTTCATATCCCGGGCTATCCTAATGAGGGTGCCCTTCGCGGCGGACACATTCCGGGAGCTAAAAATATTCCCTGGGCTACGGCTGCCAATTCCGAAGATGGTACCTTCAAATCGGCAAAAGAATTGAAAAATATATATGCCGAGGAGAATAAGCTGGATGAAAATAGCGAAATTATCACCTATTGCCGGATTGGCGAGCGCAGCGCCCACACCTGGTTTGTGCTGAAGTATATTCTCGGTTACGACCATGTACGTAACTACGACGGAAGCTGGACGGAGTGGGGTAACATGGTCGGTGTTCCGGTCGAGAAATAGGGCGATTGGAAAACTTTTTCCAAAGAGTCATTGTACGGTCAGCAAAAAGTATTCGAACTACAGATCTTTATTAACAGATTTTGTATCAATCAGGTAATCAGACCGATACGGTTAACTAAGAGAACAACTCAAAAATTACTTTTTATCTCATGGCTACTCATAAAAATTTACAGCGCATTATCGACTACTTTGAGAAGATCTCTGATGAACAGAAGCGGATACGAATGCTAATTAGCTATGGGTATAATTCAGATGATTAAAGCCCAGACGAGGCAACAGACTGACAAACGTTTATAGGTAAACAGCGACTCCTGCGATGAAAGGTATATGTTAGGTAATGATCCTGAATCGTGATACCATGGATTATTAGGATTAGCAAACTTGTAATACCATATATGCTAATATTCTACATATTTAAATTTTCGATTGGGCTTTTCATTTTAATATTGAAATTAAAATCAATCTCTTCATTTAGCACATCTTCATATAAAAATGAAACAAAAGCCAGCAGTTGCTTCATCATTGAGTAGCTATAGCCCAGTTCTTTTTTTCAATGATGGAAAAAAACTTCCAACTGTTTTGGAGTATTTTCCAGTATTTGATTCAACCTTACATATTCCAAAAAAATATTCAATCCATTTAGATAGGCTTTCAGTGTATTTTCACTATAGTGTCTTAGCGTAAGGCGATGTTCGTACTTTGATATTTATTCCGATTTCTTCACCTTATCCTCATTATTTTAACAATAACATGAATAAAACTTGCGTACGAAGCAAGGATAACATGAATAGCATTGGTGATATGCCAATGTTGTGTGCAATTTTGGGAAAAAGTGGAAATAATGAAATATGAACAACAAGATTGAAAATTTAAGGCAAATTGATTCATTAGATTTTCGTGATAACAAACAACAGCTCATAATATCTTATTTGCTAAGAGCTTTAGGTGTAGTCGCATTTGGATTTATATTCCTTTTAGTCACAAGATATTTATCAAGTGACAATGAAATAATTTTAAAAGAACTTATAGATATTGAAATCAAATCACTTCCAGACATCCTTAGTGTCATTTTGCTAATAATAGATGTAGGTTTTGTTATATTTTTACACGAGCTCATTCATGCATCAGTCGTCTTTATAACTCATAGACAAAAGCCTAAAATTGGAATACGGGGTCTCATTGTATATGCGGCTGCTCCAGAAAGTGTATTAACGAAAACACAATTTATAATTACGGCATTAGCTCCATTTTTTGTGATTTCAATAATTGGATGTATGCTAATATTTTTTATACCGCAAAGTTTGTTGTCCTGGGTATTTATTCCAACAGTAGTAAACGCAGCAGCAGCGGGCGGTGATTTTATGGCGGTTCTGTGGGCTTTAAAACAACCTGAAAGTGCAAAATTTATTGATGAAGGAGATGTCACCTATGCTTATATAAACCAATAATCATTGAGTAGTTTTTTTATAGAAACAACATCAGCAATAACTTTTACGGTATTTACGGGGATTGTTATCCTTTTTCAAGGATGTTTAGCCGCAGGATTGCCTTGGGGAAAAGCGTCAATGGGTGGGAAATATCCGGGTAAATATCCACCAAAAATGAGAATAGTTGCGGTGGTTAATATGTTACTTCTAAGCTTTATTGCGGCAATTGTGTTGTCTGAAGCTAACTTAATGTTTCCCCAACTAAAAACTATTTCAGGAGTTGGTATTTGGGTTATTGTGATATTTTTTGTTATTGGGACAATAATGAATACTATTACACCAAGTAAGATAGAACGCATTTGGGCACCAGTAGCTTTGATTCAACTGATCACAAGTTTGATTGTGGCAATCAGCTAATTTCAAAGAGAAAGCTACCGACATTGAAAACTAAACCACCCTGCACTGAAAGTACAGGGTTTTAACCCTCCTCTGGGACCAATAAACTGCACACAACAACACCTATACGCAATGCCCTTGGGGACACTGCGCATAGCCAAACCGTTGTGGTACATTTAAAAAGAACAAACAAGATAATTTCAGATCATGCAGTATGAAGTAAAAACACCAAGCGAATACTTAGAGCGACTTGATAATGATTGGAGAAGGGAAAAACTTATTCAAGTTCGTGAATTGATAAAAAAACATGATCCTAATTTGGATGAAGGTATTCAATACAAAATGCTTTCCTATAGTAAGAATGGCAAGAGTATTTTCAATCTTAATGCTCAAAGAGCTTATGTGAGTCTTTATGTTGGAACAATTAATAAAGTTGACGATGCCCAAGAATTGCTCAAAGACTTTGATACGGGCAAAGGATGCATTAGAATCAAAAAGAAATTTGAAATCCAGGAAACAGGACTTGAAGAATTCATTAAACGAACCATTGAATTATGGAAAAAAGGTGGTGATACTGATTGTTGTGCTTCATAATACAATAGTCACTGTTATACAACGATTTGACATTAAAAAAGTGTATACTTGTGTTTAAATAATTGGATCAATGAGAATAACTGAAAGGAAATATTTTACACGTATAAGAACTCGATTGGCAATGAAATATCTAAGGAGAATCATGGTGGATTTGGGGATCTAACAAGATAAGGCGTGGAACTCGATAAGCTTCGTTCCATACCTTATCTTCTTATATGGCTTTTAGTTATGATTTTGGTGATCATGCGCAGAATTATCATCTCCATATCCACGCAATTCATCATATTTATTTATTTGCTCTGAAGTTAATATATTTCTCATATCAATATGAGTGGTAACATGAACAGCACGAAGACTTCCTTTAATCTTACCAATTTCTACCAACAAAGAATCAACCATTAAAGAGGATACCTCATCGGATTCAAACAGTTGATTAAGCTCACGTTCTTTGGCTATATAGGTTTCTCCTTTATCAACTGCTTTCTCTTTCATTTGATTATATAGAGCTTCGGTTTCTTCACGCTGCTGCTCTGAAAGCTCAAGTTGGTCTGCTAATTCAAGCACATGCTTGGGACCAGGATATTGATTTAATTCAGCTACTTTTGCCAGTCCCATACCCATCCCGTTTAAATATCCTTCAACTTCCTGGGTAGTTAAGGCTTTTATTTCACGAGATTCTTGGCCAGAATATTGTGATTGTTGTTGGTTTGAATGTTCATCATGGGAACATCCGAAGGATAAGATTACGAGAATTGTCAGTAGTAAGCAAGAAAGTCGATTCATGAAATTAATTGTTATTTGATTTGGGTTTAAGCTATATAACCAGTGTTTATCACCGAATTAGTTTCTTCTTCATGCACATACACATTACCTTCTGACCAGCTCTTTTCACCCTGAAATTAACCATTTACAATCCATTCGATGAAGTAGTGAGAATAAATAATTCACAATATCTATAATACCAAAGATAGCCATCTACAAACAGGTTTTCGGCGATGCTTTAATCAGGTTAGCAAGATCTTTTTCAGAGAGTATTTCCGAAGACTAAATGCGTTTTAATACGTAAAAACTGCCGCACCATTCTTAATCCGATTCATCATCGGTTCAGCTTTGCCTGCTTCAAAGTTGGAAGGTATGGAACTCAGCTCCATTCCATGAATCTGAAGGCACGTAGGGCAAACAATGACAGTTCCGCCGTTATCCGTAAAATCATCGAGCATAGCGCGAAGGTTATTATCATCGAAAGATAAACCTTTACCTTCACTTTCCAACAGGCGCACACCATGCACATTTAGAAAAATTGTTACTTCCAGGCCTTGCTGTAAACCCATTTCAGCAAATCGAAGGCCCATGTATGTACTGTGAGCATCCTCAAATGCGTCACTGGTCATGTTAATCAGTAGTTCTGAATCGGTACTTTGCGTAGTATCCTGGTGTTCGCTGGCGAATGCAGTGAATAAACCGGTAAATAACAATATGACGAATAAGCTATAAAAGGTTTTCATAATTACAGGTATTTGATTTTTTTTGATTTCATGAATTTACTGCGTTGTCGTAAAATAGAGTTTTTATTTATACGATGTTATTTATTTGGTTAAGAAATACTACAAATAAATTTTTCAGTAATCTATCCCCACAGTTTCTTTTATAGTCATAAATCAAGGGGTAACCGCACACCAAACATTACATTTCGCCCCATCATATTTAAGTTAAGTGGTTTGGTTACCGACAAATGGTCAAAATAGGTTTCATTGGCAAGGTTGCTTCCATTGATGAAAAGATCAAGCATTTGTTTACCAATTATTAAACTTGCTCCTATTCTGGCATTGAGTAAGGTAAAAGCAGGCGTGCTGAATTCGTTTTGTCCTGTGCGAGTTTGTTCAAAAAAGTGCATCACTTCAACTGAAAAGTTAGGTCTTTTAAAAAACCCAAGCGCTTCT